>JAFMJX010000142.1 GCA_017853235.1 Chitinophagaceae bacterium
ATAAAATTGAATAAATTTTTAAAAATGGGCCTCTAGAAATAGAGGCCCATTTAGGTTTAGCTAACAATTTTATATATTTATACAAATTGTAATTTTAAAATACTCAATCAAATGAAAATATTTTTAAAATATTTTACAGTCTTTATTTGTTTTTTAGCCGTTTTTGGGTTGAGTTCGGTTATTGCTGGGGCAATTTTAGTGGGTTTGCAAAAGTTTATACCATTATTCATTCAGTCAATAATATCATATATTATTGCTTTTATACCCGCTTTCTTTGTTGCAAAATTAGTATGGAAAAATACGACTATAAATAAATTAAATTTTTTTAGCAGCGCTTTAATTGGAGGATTTGTCCTAGGTTCTATTGGATTTTTAGGTGGATTTGTTGGTCCAATAATTTTTATGCCATCTTCTAATCAAGGGCCATTACTAGGTATATTCATTACAGGCCCATTGGGCTTTATCATAGGCCTCATTATAGGAGCAGTCTATTATATAGTTAAAATAAGAAAACAATGAATATTTATATTATACATCTCTTGAAATGATGTAATTGTCATATAAAATTTTATTTATTACATTTATATTGAAATTATTTACAAAGAGAAATTGATTTATAAACAGTATCTACTTTCTAATTCAATGTTTAAATTTTTTTATAAATGATAAATTTTTTAAAAATAAAATTGGTTTTTATATGCTTTTTGATCTTAATGTCTACAAACGGATTTTCGCAAAATAAAACACAAACACCTAATATAGTCTTGGTATTAATGGATGATTTAGGGTATGGAGATTTATCATGTTATGGTGCATTGGATATTAAAACTCCTAATATTGATCAAATAGCATTAGATGGAATTAGGTTTACCAACTATTTAACACCACAAGCTGTTTGCAGTGCATCAAGAGCAGCCTTACTTACAGGATGTTATGCTAATAGAGTTGGAATTTCTGGAGCCTTAGGTCCAAGAAGTGAAGTGGGCCTAGCGCAATCCGAAGTAACTATTGCAGAGATGATGAAACAAAAAAAATATGCTACAGCCATAATTGGCAAATGGCATTTAGGAGACAATAAAGAATTTTTACCATTGTCTCAAGGTTTTGATGAATACTTAGGCATTCCTTATTCAAATGATATGTGGCCAATGGAATATGATGGTACGCCAGCTAAACCAGAAAATTTTAAATCAAAACATCCTGTATTACCCTTAATTAAAGACAATGATAAAGTTGGGGAAATAAAAACTCTAGAAGATCAATCTACACTCACTGGCTTGTACACCGATGCTGCAATCTCATTCATCAAGCGAAATAAAAATAAACCCTTCTTCTTATATCTTGCACACAGTATGCCGCATGTACCAATTAATGCGTCAAAAAAATTTAGAGGTACAAGTAAGCAAGGATTATTTGGTGATGTAATACAGGAAGTAGATGATGGCATAGGTCGTATTATGGAAACACTAAAATCAAATGGATTAGATAAAAACACCATTGTGATTTTTACAAGTGATAATGGGCCATGGCTTAATTATGGTAATCATGCAGGCAACTCAGGTGGATTTAGAGAAGGCAAGGGTACTACATTTGAAGGAGGTCATAGAGTTCCATTTATTGTAAGATGGAAAGCAAATATAAAAGCAGGGCAAGTTTGTAATCAATTGGTTTCTGCTATAGATATTATGCCAACCATTGCAAGTATTTGTGAATTAGTATTACCTGAAAATAAAATTGACGGAGTAAGTTTACTTCCTATTTTTAATGGAGATATGAATGCATCACCTCGTAAAAATTTCCTTTATTATTATCGACGAAATTCTTTGGAAGCAGTAAGAAGAGATAATTGGAAATTGGTTTTTGAACATCCTTCAAGGTCATATTTAAATCAAGTGCCAGGAAAAGATGGATACCCAGGGAATTCACCCGAAAATGTAATGATGCCCTATGCTTTGTATGATTTAAGAAGAGATCCTTCCGAGGCTTATGATGTAAAAGATCAAAATCCGTTGATTGTTAGTGAATTAAATAAGTTAGCGGAGGAAGCCAGAAAGGATCTAGGGGATGATATACAAAATAGGAAAGGAGAACATGTAAGACCTGCAGGAAAGTTGAAAAATAAAATCAATTATTAAGACATGTAAAAAAGTTGTACTTATTGAAACAAAATACCTGTAACTTTTTTTGGCAAAACCCTGGTAAAGAACCTGGCTATGGTTTCATCCATCAACAAAAATTAAATTAATAAATTATTTTTATATGAAATTCCTACTATTTTTTTTCTTAATGACTTTTACAGTAAAATCATATTCTCAAAAAGTGTTTTCAGTGGATTATGAAAACCAAGCAAATGTGAAAGTTTTTGTAGTTAAATATGAGAATCAAGCAGATTTAAAAGTATATAGGGTGAAGTATGAAAATCAAGCTGGACAAAATGATGGTAAATGGTTTTTTACCAATTATGAGAATCAAGCAAAGAAGAAGATATATTTTGTTAACTATGAAAACCAAGCTGATGTTAAAATTTACTTTGTTGATTATGAAAATCAATCAGGTTGGAGAAATGCTTCAAAGAAATATTATTTTTATTAATATAAATTCTCGGATACTTTGGATTTTAGACTGTGTATAGTTCAATTTATGCTCTAGATATACAACAGCAAGAAATAACATTAAAAATTTAGTAAAATATTACTTACTTAAATTATTTACTATTATCAATTAAATTTATTGCTTTGTTTGCATATAAGGTCATAGAATCTATGTCACTCATATATCCGTCCATAAAACCTTTACTTATAGATAAAAAGAATTTGGCTTGTATTTTTGCGTCTTCTTTTATTGGTTTAATACCCAGTTTATTTTTTAATGGTGGAGATGGCAGCCTCCAAATCTTGTCAATAATTTCAGGGTCAGTAATTTGCGGAATTATTACATTAACAAATCTATTTGCCTGCTCTGAAAATAATTTATCACTTTGCATGTAATCTTTTAGATAGAAATTATACTGTTTAATTAAATAAGCAAGATCTTTATTTTCTTTTTTAAAAAAATAACCCTTTGACTCTGCATCAATTATACTTTTATCATTTGGATTTAATACATAAAAAGAAGCAAAATTCATTATAATTCTATAATAATCACTTTGGTCAACATTCTTAGGATTTGAATTTAAAATTGTTTTTAGACTATCTGCCAATATAATTTTTTCTGCTTCCATCTGCTTTAGCATTTTCATTTGATCTAAATCACTTCTTAAATCTTTTGCAACAACATGAAGCAATTCCTTAGCTTTATTTTCATCTGCTAAATGTTCTCTTATATTTTCGGCAAAAAATCCAAGGGTAACAGCCGTAAATAACATAAAAAACTCAATGATATATTCAGACCATTTCTTTTTATGTGTTGGATGTTGTGTGTGATGTACTTCCATATACAATCATTATTTAGTTTAAATTTTGCTACTTGATGGCTTTTCAGAGATTTATTATCCTATTGTTGCATTTGAAAAAAATTAGAAACTAATAAGAGGAATTAAATTTTTCATGGCACTTTTTTGTATCTTTAGAATAATCAATCATCTCAACTCCCTAAATATAAGTACTTGTTTATATAATTTTATAATTCTTAAGAAAATCATGAAAAAAATTATTTTAATATTTTTTTTATTAATTGTAAATTATACAATTGCCCAATTACCCAAAGTTTCATCTGGTATAGTAGAAAGGTTTGAAAATTTTGCTTCTATTTATGTTAATCCAAGAAATATAGATGTGTGGCTTCCAGCAAACTATGACAAGCAAAAAAAATATGCTGTTTTGTATATGCATGATGGACAAGGGTTATTTGATGCTTCTATTACATGGAATCATCAAAGTTGGGATATAGATGATGCTATTACTAGTTTAGTTGCAGCACATAAAATAAAAGATGTCATTGTAGTGGGTATTTGGAATGGACAAACTACTAGGCATGCTGAATATTTTCCACAAAAAGCCTTCGAACAAATATCTATCAGTGAAATGGATACCGTTACTGCACAATTACAAAGAGCGTCTAGAACAAAAGAAAGTTTCAAGCCCATTTCAGACAATTATTTGAAATTTTTAGTAACCGAACTAAAACCTTTTATTGATAAAAATTATTCAACGCAAGTAAATAAAGAAAATACTTTTATTGCAGGTAGTAGTATGGGTGGACTCATTTCCATGTATGCAATTTGTGAGTATCCTACTATATTTGGAGGCGCTGCTTGCATGAGTACACATTGGCCGGGTTCATTTGAAATGCAAAACAATCCGATACCTGATGCATTTGTAAATTATATGCGTAAAAACTTACCCAATCCTAAACAACATAAAATTTATTTTGATTATGGGGATCAGACATTAGACGCCCTTTATCCGCCTTTACAGCAAAAAGTAGATGTAGTGATGAAGGCTAAAGGGTATTCAGAAAAAAACTGGATGACGAAATTTTTTCCAGGAGATAATCATAGTGAGCTTTCCTGGAGTAAGAGAGTACCTATTCCTTTGGAATTTTTACTAGGCAACCAATAATAAATTGCTGTCTTTTATATATCTCAGTGATCCTGAATATAAATAGTCAGCATAAAGTGGAAAAATATAGTCTAAATTAGTAGAGTGTTTGCATCATTAATATATTTCAGGTTTAACTAATTCCACCCATTCACCTCCTTTCACCCTTGTTTTTCCTTTAAAAACACAAAACCTGGCCCAAACTTGGCACAGACGTATTCCAAAAGAAAAAGGGTCTACGCCTTTGACAGCATAAACCCTTGAAAATCTTGCCTTTCGGCTGTGGGCCCACCAGGGCATGATCCTGGGACCCCCTGATTATGAGTCAGGTGCTCTAACCAACTGAGCTATAGGCCCGCATCTTTCGATGTAGGCGGCAAAAATAG
>JAFMJX010000143.1 GCA_017853235.1 Chitinophagaceae bacterium
ATTGTAAAGCTTTTGCTTTTAAATCAGTCACATCAATATTTCCTGCAGCATCACAAGCGACTACTACTACTTTAAATCCAGCCATGACAGCACTTGCAGGGTTGGTTCCATGCGCACTAATTGGAATTAAAACAATATTACGATGTGCTTGTTGGTGATGTTGATGGTAGGATCTGATGGTTAATAATCCAGCATATTCACCTTGGGCGCCACTATTTGGTTGCAAGCTACAAGCAGTAAAACCTGTAGTTTCGCATAAGTAAGCGCTTAATTCCTTAGCCATCTCTTGGTATCCTAATGTTTGGTGACTAGGTGCAAATGGATGCATACTGCTGAATCCTGGCCAACTTACAGGGATCATTTCGGTAGCCGCGTTTAATTTCATAGTGCAACTTCCTAAACTAATCATACTAGTGTTTAAAGACAAATCTTTATTCTCCAATTGTTTGATATAACGCATCATTTGTGTTTCACTATGATGACTATTGAAAACAGGGTGCGTTAAATAGGAAGAAGTACGAACTAATGAGGTGGGAATTTGAGGCGCATGAACTTGGGTTCCAGAAGCTTTTTTATTAGTAGTAGCTTCAAATAAAGAAACAATTTCGGCAATATGAGAAGCTGAAGTTGTTTCATCTAATGTAATACTTACTGAGCCGTCAGCGAAATAATTAAAATTGATGTGTTTTGCTTCTGCATTCTTTTTTAATGAAGCAGTATCAAATCCTTTGATATGAAGGGTATCAAAAAAAGAAGCGTTTAAGGATTCAATTCCTAATGATTTTAATGAAGCCTCTAATAATTGAGCCAACCCATGTATTCGAGTTGCAATTTTTTTCAATCCTACCGGTCCATGGTATACCGCATACATCACTGCCATGTTTGCTAGTAATGCTTGTGCAGTACAAATATTAGAAGTTGCTTTTTCTCTTTTTATATGTTGTTCACGTGTTTGTAGTGCCATTCTTAATGCACGATTACCTTGTGCATCTACACTCACTCCAATTAATCTACCAGGCATACCTCTTTTAAATTCATCTTTTGTAGCAAAGTAAGCGGCATGTGGTCCTCCAAAACCCATTGGTACACCAAAACGTTGCGTGTTTCCTACAGCAACATCTGCATTTAATTCAGCTGGGCTTTTTAATAAAGTAAGAGATAAAATATCTGCTACTAAAATCACTAAACCTCCAACGCTGTGCACTTTATCAATAAAGGTGCTATAGTCATGAATATTTCCTTTGCTGTTTGGGTATTGTAAAATGGCGCCAAAAAATGATCCATCTATGGTAGTTTTTTGAAAGTCTCCTTCCACTAATTCAATGCCAATAGGTTCTGCTCTAGTAGCGAGTACATCTTTGGTTTGAGTAAAGATAGCTTCGTCTACAAATAATTTTGGTTGGGTGGCCTGCTCTGATTTATTAACATGATTAAAAATCATAGCCATTGCTTCTGCTGCCGCAGTAGCTTCATCTAATAAAGAAGCATTCGCAATCGCCATACCTGTTAGGTCGGCAATCATGGTTTGAAAATTTAATAAACTTTCTAAACGACCTTGTGCAATTTCTGCTTGATAAGGAGTGTACTGAGTATACCAACCTGGATTTTCAAAAATGTTTCTTAATATCACACTTGGCGTGATAGTTCCATAATAACCTTGGCCAATAAAATTTTTTGCAACTATATTTTTTTGTGCAATTTGTTGTAAGGATTGTAATAATTCAAACTCACTTAACCCTGCTGGTATATTCATTGGTTTTTTAGAACGAATAATTGCAGGTACTGTTTTATCAATTAATTCATCTACAGATTGCATGCCAATCGTCGCTAACATTTTTTGAGTTTCTTCACTGCTAGGTCCAATGTGTCTTTTGATAAATTCAGCTCCGTTTTGATTCAATGCTAACATATAAAAGGGTGTTTAAAAATTGCCACAAATATACGTCATAAAACGGGTGCTTCTTGGTTTGAATTGGTTTGGTGGGGAAAGCTTGTGGATGAATGTGAAAAGGTTTACTTTTGGACACATATATGGAACCATCAATTGAACAATTATACGAAGCACCCACCCCGGAAATGCTTAAAAAGCTTCAATATCTTCTCAAAAAGGGGGATCCACGTAAAATCATGAAGCAATTGCCAGATTTACATGATGCCGCCTTTGAAAAGGTGCATTGTTTGGATTGTGCCAGATGTTGTAAAAATTATTCACCTAGGTTTAAGACCCCAGACATTAAAAGAATTAGTAAATACTTAGGCTTAAAAGAAAGCGTATTTATTGACACTTATTTAGCTTTGGATAAAGAAGGGGATTATGTGGTAAAACAAAATCCTTGTCCATTTTTAGACGCAGATAATGCTTGTAGTATTTATGATCAACGACCTTCGGATTGTCAACGTTTCCCTTATACTGATGAAGATGTTTTTTTCAAAAGACCTGCAGTGACTTTAAAAAATGCTGAATTTTGTCCTGCAGTTCATTCCGTGATGAATGCTTTGTTGGCAAAATAAAAGTAGGTTGTAATAAAAGATGATGTGTGCTTAGTACTCCAATTTCTTAAGTGCGGGGGCTTTAAACCAAGTCACAGCTACCACTATTATAGTCATTGCGCCTCCAAATACAACTGAAGGTATTACTCCCATTGCTTTTGCTGCCAAGCCACTTTCAAATTGGCCTAATTCATTACTGCTGTTAATAAACATGGAATTCACGCTCATTACCCGTCCTCGCATATGATCGGGAGTTTTTAATTGTACAATGGTGCCTCGTACAATCATGCTAAATCCATCTAAGATTCCGCTGAGCAATAACATCACAAAGGACAACCAAAATATTTTAGAAAGTGCAAAAATGATAATGCAAATTCCAAAACCAGCCACTGCGATTAATAATTTTTTTCCTTGACCTCTATGTGCAGGGAATAGGGTGACTAAAAAAATAATAATGATAGCGCCAATGTCTGATGCAGCATTGAGCCATCCAAAGCCAATGGGTCCTGCTTTTAAAATATCTCTTGCGAAAACGGGAATCATGGCCACAGCCCCGCCAAATAAAACAGCAAATAAATCTAATGACAAAGCCCCTAAGACTTCTTTGGAATTAAAAACAAATTGTAAGCCCTCTTTCACGCTTTCTAAAGGTTTTAAATCATTGCTTACTTGAACATGAGGTGGTTTAGGACTCATCAGGGACATGAAAATAAATCCTAGAGTGACTAAACATAACACTACTATTAGTGCACCTGTATGGCCAAAACCTGCTATGATAAAGCCTACTATAGCATGACCCAATACCGAAGCGCTTAACCAAATACCTTGACTCCAGGTGGTGGCATTTTGTAATAAATTTTTGGGCACAATACCTCCAACAATGGTTCCAAAACTAGGCCCTGTAAAAGATCTTATAATACCTGTGCAAAAAACCATAAAATAAATGACAATAGCAATTTGTAATTGGTTCAATTTTGCGGATCCTATTTTAGTGGAGAGTAACAATAATACCAATGCACATATCCAATATAACCCCACGCCTCTTAAAAGTAATTTTCTCTTTTCACTTTTATCAATAACATGGCCTGCATACAATGCTAGGGAAACGGCAGGGATGACTTCAGATAAACCAATCAATCCAATCGCGAAAGGTTCGTTGGTAAGTTCATATATCCACCATCCCACTAAAGTGCCCATCATTCTCAAGCCCATGATAAATAAGAATCTTCCCAACATCAAATGACGAAATTCGGCAATTCTTAATGCACCTAATGGGTCGTTTGTTTTTTGAAGCGTATTTTCCATAGCATTAAGGTAATGTAAAATAATGTTGCCCTTGCGCTAAATCACTTTCTAGTGCATCCGTGATCACTTTTAAATGTGCGGGGTTATTTATGAAGTCGGCATTGCTTGCGTCAACAAATATAGTAGTGACATGGTGTTGCTTAATGTAGCTGGTATAAGTTTCTTGTAATTTGAATAAATATTCGTCGGGAATAGTTTGTTCAAAATCTCTATTCCTTTTTTTAATATTACTTTGAAGTTTGGTAATTGGGGCGTGTAAATAAATGAGAATATCTGGGGGAGTTAGTTGTTGAAAAAAAACATCAAACAATTTTTGATACAACCTAAATTCCTCTTCGGGTAAATTTACTTTTGCAAATAACAAACATTTAGTGAATATATAATCTGAGACGGTCACGGAATGAAATAAATCTGTCGTCTGAATTTTTTCTTGTTGTTGCTTAAAACGTTCTGCTAAAAAAAACAATTCTAGAGGGAAAGCGTATTGTTGTGGGTTTTCGTAAAATTTGATCAAAAAAGGATTTTCGGCAAATTCTTCCAACATTAATTTAGCGTCATAATGTTTTGATAATATGTTTGATAAGGTAGTTTTTCCTGCTCCTATATTTCCTTCAATGGCAATAAAATGATGCTTCATGTATTCCTTGCTACAATTTTTTCAAATATAGTAAGCGGGCAGCTTACTCCTAGTTTTTTTTATACACAAGGGATTTGTCTTCACATGCTTCCAGCAATTGGCTATTGGATAGGCCTAAAAGGGGGTGTTTATAGTTTGGCGCGATTTCTACTAGGGGTGTTAATACAAAATTGCGTTGATGCATTCTTGGATGAGGTATTGTTATTACTTCTGATTGAATGACTTCTTCGTTAAAATATATAATGTCTAAATCCATTGTTCGGGGCCCTAAGGGAATGTCTCTTTGCCTGCCCATGCTGGCTTCAATTTCTATGAGTTTTAGTAAAAGTGCATGAGCTGAGAGTGGGGTTTCAATATAAATCGCTTGATTATAAAACGAAGGCTGTTCTTTTAAACCCCATGCTTCGGTTTCGTAAATGGATGATTTTTTTATGATGGTACCAGTATGTGTTTCA
>JAFMJX010000144.1 GCA_017853235.1 Chitinophagaceae bacterium
AGTCAATTGTTCCTACAGAAACCGAAACACAGTTCAGAAAGCAAACGATGCGTGGGGATGTTCATGACGAGGGCGCTTCCTTATTTGGCGGTCTTGCAGGACATGCCGGATTATTTTCTAATGCCTATGATTTAGCCATGCTTTATCAAATGCTACTACAAGGAGGAAAATTTAATGGCAGACGTTATTTAAAAGAATCCACGATCCAACTGTTTACTAATTATCAATTGGAAAATAGTCGTCGCGGTCTGGGATTTGATAAACCTGAAAAAGATAATCAGTTCAAAAAAGATCCCTATCCTTCTCTTCTAGCATCACCTGCCACATTTGGTCATACCGGATTTACAGGAACCTGTGTATGGGTTGACCCCAAACAAGAGCTGGTGTATGTATTTCTTTCCAACCGAGTTAATCCCACCCGTGCCAATAATTTACTAGGCCAACTGCAAATCAGAGGACGCATCCAAGATGCGATCTATCGGGCTATTGGGGTAGAGGAGTAGTAGAAAATTTTACATTAATTATTGCTTTTATCTTTTATCATTCAAATACGTGATTTCGTAATTCGAATGTAGTTGCACAGGTAATATTTTTTGTGTTACCTGATTCTGTCTACAGGTTTGCTTGTTAATAAAATTTTTCATTTTAAACAAGTAACATGCAAGACAATGCTTCCATTCTCGCAAACCCTATTACTTTAAATCAACTTGAGCAAACCTTGGGTGAAATAACGTCTTCGTGCTTTGGCGACTTCTAGTTGTTAACCCGTTGCATTTAATTAAGGAACCATTTGGTTCCTTTTTTTTAAAATCTATTTTATGAATAATGATAAGTATGCTTGCATAGTTACGCAAGCAAAAAAAGAAATTGATCAACTTATTAAACACTCAAACGAGCTGTACAAGCGACAAGCTGCAATTGTGAGTGCTAGTTTAACAAATTATTTTCCTTCGGTTAGCAGCCATGATCATACAGCACTTTTTGAAAAAATACTTTTTATACAGCGGATCAGTTTTCTTGAACAATTTCAAGCCAGTATACTAAATGGAGTTACTCTTTCGGGAATTACCAGTAGCGATCTATTTCAGTTAAAAACCAAGCCCGCTATTTTGTGCACGTTTCATTACGGGTCATATCGATTAATTAATATGGTGTTGGCAACACACGCAATTCCTTTTGCCTTAGTTGTTTCTAGTAGTGTGCTTGCTAAGCAACGTGAGGGTATTCAAAAATTGTATACCACTTACGCAGCCAACAATGCACAGACAACATTTAAAATTATTGATGCCGAGTCCCCTACCTCTGCCCTCCAAATGTTACGAGCTATTAAACAAGGCTATTCGCTGGTAGTATATATAGATGGAAATACGGGTGCAGGAGATCCAACCTTTAGCAGCAGCAACTGTTTGACCATCCCGTTTCTAGCTAAAGCGATCAAGGCACGTAAAGGAGTAGCTACTCTTTCGCATATTGCCAACGTGCCTATACTGCCCTTGGTTAGTGTTTGGAAACACGCAGGAAAGAGTGTTTTGTATTTTGGCGTACGTATTGAACCTGCACACTGTAAGGACCGCGAAAATTATGTACAGCGTGCCACAACCACACTTTTTTCTTTTATTGCAACTTATCTTCACCAGGATCCGGGTCAATGGGAATCGCTGCTTTACTTACATAAGTTTGCCGTTGCCGAACCTGTTTTACCCTTCTCACTTCGAAAAGTTGATTGCAACCCCAACGACTTTTTTAGGTTTAATAGTCGCGACTTTGGGTTATTTATGCTGGAGAATAATTATATCTTATTAATGAAAAAAAATTATATGTCCTTTATGATTCCTCCTGCTCTTTATGCATTTTTACAACAATCCGACCAACAAATTGTAACAGCTACAGAATTGAACCCTGCTCAATTTAATGATTTAATGATGGCAGGTGTTCTGATCAATACCTAAATTTGTCTTCTATGGGTAGACGTGCTAAAAAGAAGATAAAAGAATATCAACTTTTTTTTGCACATCTCTTGGCTTGGTTGCTGTATGCGCTTTATTTTTATTTTACCAGTTTGCTAACCAGGCCAACTATTGGTTTTATAGAAACGACTATATTTCTTATACCCTTTATTGTTACTTTTTATGTAAGCGTATGCTTTTTAACTATTTTCTATAAGAAGGGGTTGATATGGTTGGTAGCTTCTTTTTTTATCATATTTATTCTGATGGCTATTTTAGGCTATCTATATTTATACCTGTTTTTACCTTCTTTTCAGGTTGTACTTTTTACTAGTAGAGAGCTTAAACCATTTTTACAAGATGCCATACGAGGGTACGTCCGGTTTTTTTCTTTTGCCTTACTCTACTTCTATATAAAAAAAATAATAACTGATCAACATTTAGTTCGTCGGTTATTACATGCTAAAGCACTGCGTGAAATTGAAAATTGGCAACTCAAGCAACAAGAACTCAAGGCTATTGAAGAAAAGCTGCAATATGAGTATGCGTTTTTGCGGGCTCAAATTAACCCTCATTTTTTACACAATACGCTGAATACATTTTATTCGGAGGCCTTACTCTTTTCTCCTGCTTTAGCCCAAAATATTTTAAAACTTTCGGCCATCATGCGCTACTCTATCGATTCAATTGATCTTGAAAGTGGTAAGGTTTTTGTACGCAAAGAGCTCGAATATTTAGAAATTCTCTTAGATATTTATTGCTTACGATTTCAAAATAGGCAAGCTATACAATGGCAGGTAAAAGGGGTTGTTACCGATCAAATGGTGCCCCCGCTTTCTTTTATCACCATTGTAGAGAATGCTTTTAAGTACGGAGATATACAGCCTATTAGTAGTCCATTGATTATCCGAGTTGTGTTGACGCAGTCGCGTGTTTACTTTTATTGTCAAAACAAAGTCAGTACTGCTCGCACTATGCATACTTCCACCCAAATCGGCCTTTCTAATTTACGACGACGGCTGGAGGCTGCTTTTAAGGATAAATATGAGATGAACGTTACTTGCAAAGATGAAAATTATATATTTGAGTTACAGGTAATGAGTTAATTCATGATCACTTGCTACATCATTGACGATGAACAGCCCGCGATAGATATTTTAAAAACTTTTATTTTTCGCACAGAATCACTAAGCCTACTTGGGGAGTCCACCGATCCTGTAGCAGGTTTATTAGCAGTTCAACAAACGCCGCCTGCGCTATTATTTTTAGACATTAACATGAATAAGTTGTCCGGTTTAATTCTGGCGCAGCAGGTACCTAATACCACGCAGATCATTTTTTGTACCGCTTACTCGGAGTTTGCCCTGGAAAGTTATGAATTAGCCGCGCTCGATTTTTTAATGAAACCTATTTCGTTTGAACGGTTTATGCGCGCCATCCGGCGTTTTGGTACGCAAGAAATAATGCCACCTACCGACGAACGATTTTTGGGTGATTATATTTTTGTGCAAACATCCGTTAAAGGTAAAATGGTGCGAATCCAGTTGGACGACATAGAGTATATTGAAGCAAAAGGTAATTACATTGCTATTTTGGCCGCGGGTAAGTCTATTTTAATTTATTCTACCATGCGTGATATTGAAGCTCAATTAGCCTCAAACCGGTTTGTTAGAGTTCATAAATCTTTTATCATTCCGTTAGATAATATTAGCGTTGTTGAAAAAGGTTTTGTGCGGCTTATTCGTTCCAAAAAAGAAATCTTAATTAGCCGCACCTACAGAGATGAGTTTATGCGGCGGATCAACAAAAATTTGTTGTTGTAATTGGTTACATCTTCTTTTTTTACCTTGATTGAAAAAATGCAGAAATCAATTTTGGTTAATCGAGAATTTGAGTTATTTATTCGAGCCTCTGTTGCTGGGAGAAGACAAATTTCTACGGGTAAAAAAATTTCAAAAGGAACTATTATTCAATATAAATGTGTTCAAAAACTGCTTTATGAATTTGAATTGAGTCAAGAATATAGCCTCAGGATAATTTCTCTTAATCGATGTTCTGTTCGCGTGATCCAAAAAGAAAGGAAATATTGGAAAGCTGTATTTAAGGCCTTTTATAATTATTTGTTTTATGAAAAAAAATTTTATGACAATTATGTATCTAGTGTATTTCGAGTAGTGAAAGCATTTTTTCGGTATTTAATATTTGATAAGTCAATTGCGACTGGTGATTTCTATAAATCTTTACGTATCCCAGCTGAGACTTTTAGTCCCGCTATACTCACGCCCAAGCAGCTGAAGTTTTTAATATGTAACAATGATTTTGAAAATCTACTTTCCTCATCTCTTAAACGTGCCAAAGATATTTTTGTATTTGGCTGTACCGTTGGATTACGGTATCAAGACCTGATGAAGCTACGGTACACCAATTTGCAATTGATTGATGGTGAGTACTTTTTGCTACTACACACCCAAAAAACCGGCTCATTGGTGCGAATAGGACTGCCTGATTATGCAGTTGCCATAATAAAAAAATATAAACGTGTTTCCGGGACCTACATACTGCCCAGATTATCTAATGTGAATCTTAATGTGCAGGTTAAAGAATTATGCCGACGTGCGGGGTGGGATTATTTTATGCCTAAAATCAGACACCGGAAAGGGAAACCCGTTGAAATAAAAACTAAAGAAGGGGAGTCTTTTCGCTTTTATCACCATATTTCATCTCATACCATGCGAAGAACTGCCATTACAAGTCTCTTAATGTTAGGGCTAGAGGAGCATATTGTAAGAAAGATATCTGGCCACGCTCCTGGGAGTAAGGAATTTTACAGATATGTCAATATTTCACAAGACTTTTTAAACACTAAATTGAAAAAGGCTCAACAACGATTAATGGAGAGTTAAATTATTGCTTTAGATTTTAATCATGACTCC
>JAFMJX010000145.1 GCA_017853235.1 Chitinophagaceae bacterium
TTTCATATCCACCTGTAACTGATACCAATATTGTTACAATGTCTTCATTTTACATGGATACTTATCCGGTAACTAATAAAGAATTTAAATTATTTATGGATCAAAGTCATTATAAACCTTCTGACAATTATCATTTTTTGCATCATTGGGTGAATGGGAGACCTTTAAAAGAAGATGAACTCAAACCTGTAGTAAATGTAAGTTATGAGGATGCGCTTGCTTATGCTACATTTTATGGTAAACAATTGCCTACCGAAATGGAGTGGCAGTATGCAGCACAAACTTCTTCACAAAATGAATGGCCTTGGATACAATCAAAACCAGTAACAAGAACTTATGAAGAAGTCACAAATACTTTAAGTGTAATTCAAATTAAAGGGATTGATAGCACTTACTGCAATTTAGGAAATGGACGTTTGGATGTGGTGGGATCCTATCCAAAAGGAGTGAACCCATATGGATTAAGTGATTTGGTGGGAAGTGTTTGGCAGCTCACTCATGATGTTTATTCTTCTGGAAGTTATAAATATATTATAATGAAAGGGGGAAGTTATTTTAAGCCATCAGGTAGTTGGTGGTATGTGCAAGGAGGACCTAGAGAGCTTACCTACGCACAATATTTATTGAGAGTAAGCCCAGGTTTTGAACGAAATGCCACCGTTGGATTTAGATGTATATTTAAACCTTAATATTTAAAAATTGTAAACTATGAAATATATCTTAAGTGTTTTATGGATGTTTGTTTTAGCGAGCAATACGCATGCGCAAAATTCTCCTATTAAAATAGAGCCTGTTAATTTTTCAAAAGTAAATGTTACAGATGCTTTTTGGAAGCCTAAAATGGATTTAGTAGCAACTAAAACTTTAGCAGCGTGTATTTACCAAACCGAAGAAAAAACAGGACGTATTCGCAATTTTGAGAAAGTGGCACGTGGTAAAGGGGAAAAACACGAAGGTATTTTTTATGACGACTCGGATGTGTTTAAGGCAATTGAAGCCATGTCATATTCAATCAAAACAAATAAGGATCCTAAATTGGAAGCGAAAGCGGATGAGTGGATTGAAAAAATTGCAGCAGCACAATTACCTGATGGTTATTTGAATACTTACTATACATTAAATGGTTTAGATAAAAGATGGACTGATATGAGTATGCATGAAGATTATAATGCTGGTCACATGATTGAAGCTGCTGTGGCTTATTATGATGCTACTGGTAAAAGAAAATTTTTAGACGTAGTCATTAAATGGGCTAATTATTTTGATAGTTTATTTGGACCTGGAAAAAAAGATTGGGTCACTGGTCATCAAGAATTAGAATTGGCCTTGGTAAAATTATATCGCGTTACGAATGATAAAAAATATTTGAATTTAGCGGATTGGTTATTATCTGAACGAGGAAAAAAATTAGCAGTAGGCTATACCTGGACCGATTGGAAAGATACTTTGTATGCACAAGATGGAGTGCCTGTGAAACAACAAAAAGATATTACAGGGCACGCAGTAAGAGCTATGTATATGTATACAGGTGCTGCTGATGTTGCAGCTCATACTGGGGATGTTGATTATTTAAAAGCAATGCGTAATGTGTGGGAAGATGTGGTGTATCGAAACATGTATTTGACAGGGGGAATTGGATCTGCTGGAAGTAACGAAGGATTTTCAAATGATTACGATTTACCCAACGAACAAGCTTATTGTGAAACCTGTGCATCGGTGGGGATGGTATTTTGGAATCAAAGAATGAATAGTCTTACAGGAAATGCAGAATATATTGATGTTTTGGAAAGAAGTTTATACAATGGTGCATTGGATGGTTTGTCGCTTTCTGGGGATCGATTTTTTTATGGTAACCCCTTAGCCTCAAATGGAAAAAATGCTAGAAGAGAATGGTTTGGCACTGCATGCTGTCCGGCCAATATTGCTCGTTTAATTGCTTCATTGGGTAATTATATTTACGGTTATAAAGACAATAAAATATTTATCAACTTATTTGTCGGAAGTCAAACTACTTTTAATTTACCAAAAGGGGAGATGCAATTATCCATGAATACTGGCTATCCATGGACCGGTAATGTAAGCTGCACCTTAAATATGAAAAAGAAAATAACTTCTGCTATAGCCTTCCGATTACCAGGTTGGGCTTCAGGTACTGTCGCACCAGGAGGTTTATATTCATTTGTAAATGGATCCATAGAAAAGCCTGTGCTTTTATTAAATGGCACTGCAATTTCTTATCAAGTTCAGGATGGTTATGTTGTTGCTGAACATGAATGGAAAGATAAAGATATTATAGAGTATCAGCTACCCATGACTATTCAAAAAGTAGTTTCAAGAAATGAACTTAAATTTAATAACGATCGTGTTGCATTTCAAAGAGGGCCTTTAGTGTATTGTATTGAAGGGGCAGATAATAATGGTAAAGCTTGGAATGTTATAGCACCTTCTCAAGTAAGCTTTACTGCAGAAAATTTTAAAGTGTTGAATGAAAATGTGGTGAGTTTAGTAGCTGATTTACCGTCTATACAAATTGAATTAAATGGAACTTCCGCTAAAACATCTTTCCAAAAAGTAAGAGCTATACCTTATTATACTTGGTGCAATAGAGGAAGTAATGCAATGCAGGTGTGGTTGCCTACTAGTTTTAAGGATGTAAAAGTGAACTATTAATTTAAAAAGAAATGAACAAAAACTTGTAAAAAACAATCATGAGAAATATTCATTGTGTCAAAAAAATGGGACTGGCAACAATGGTTTTGTTGTTAAGTTTAATGCATACTGGTAAAGTGAAAGGACAGTCTTATTTGGCTTTTAAAAAAGATCCAAATGTAAAAATATCTCCAATCAATAACATAAAAGCGTATCCTTTTCCTTTAAAAGATGTTCAAGTTTTAAATGGCCCTTTTTTACATGCAATGAAATTGGATAGTGGATATATTTTATCGTTGGTGCCCAATAGATTGTTATACCGTTTTTATAAAAATGCTGGACTGCCTGTTAAAGATTCTATTTATGGTGGATGGGAGTCGGATGGATTATCGGGCCATACCCTTGGACATTATTTATCAGCTGCATCTATGATGTATGCAACTAATAAAAATAAAGATTTCAAGAATAAGGTAAATTATATAGTTGCTGAATTAGCAAAATGTCAAGAAGCAAGAAAAACAGGTTATGTAGGTGGCATCCCAAATGAAGATACTTTATGGGCTAAAATTAAAAGAAGTGAAATAAAATCAAGTGGCTTTGATTTAAATGGGGCATGGTCTCCTTGGTATACAGTGCACAAAGTGATGGCAGGTTTAATGGATGCTTACTTTTATTTAAATAATCAACAAGCATTGCTAGTGGCCACTAAAATGGCAGATTGGACTTATCAATTGGTGTATCCTTTGTCCGACAGTGTAAGATTAAAAATGTTAAACTGCGAATATGGTGGTATGAATGAAGTGTTGGCTAATATTTATGCTGTAACAGGTAATCAAAAATATTTGATAGCATCTCAATTATTCCAGGATGATTTTGTAATGGGTAAATTAGCTCATCAAATAGATCCTATGCCTGGCAAACATTCTAATACGAATGTGCCTAAAGCTATTGCGGCAGCACGTCAATTTGAATTAACAGGTTCTAAAAAAGATTCCATCATTGCTTCCTTTTTTTGGAAATCAATGGTTCAAAATCATAGTTATGTGATTGGTGGTAATAGTAATTACGAATATTGCGGTGATCCTAGTAAATTAAATGATCGTTTGAGTGATGCAACATGTGAAACTTGCAACACTTATAATATGCTTAAATTAACTAGGCATTTATTTTCTTGGAATCCAACTGCTCAATTAGGAGATTATTATGAAAGAGCATTGTATAACCATATATTAGCATCACAGCATTCTAAAACTGGGATGATGACTTATTTTATGCCTTTACGAATGGGCACTGCTAAACAATTTAGCGATTCCATTCATACATTCACATGTTGTGTGGGAAGTGGCTTGGAAAATCACTCCAAATACGGAGAGTCCATCTATTTTGAGGGAAATGATGAATCACTTTATGTAAACTTGTTTATTCCATCTTTATTACGTTGGGAGCGTAAAAACACACAGATCATTCAAACTACTTCCTTCCCTTTAAACAACGAATCACAAATTACTTTTCGAACTAAGCAACCACAAAAATTTGCACTAAAAATAAGAAAACCAGCATGGAGTCAAAATCAATTATTAATTACTGTCAATGGTATCAAGGTTGATTATAAGTTAAATGAACAAGGATTTGCCGTTTTGCAAAAAACCTGGAAGGATAAGGATGTTGTGAAAATTATTTTTGACATGCATTTATATACCGAAACAATGCCCGATAATTTAAATAGAATTGCATTTTTATATGGACCTATTGTTTTAGCAGGTAAACTTGGTGCCACCATTCCTGATCCAGTTTTTGGAACACCAGTGATTATGGATGCAAATCCAATTTCAAAAATTACAAAGCAAAATGCGAATACATTAGAATTTAATTGGAATCAAATTGGGAAACCAATGGATGTGCAAATGGCACCATTGTATTCTATAAATGATGATTATTATAGCGTGTATTGGGATAAATTTACTACAGCCGAATGGGCCAATAAAGAAAAAGAATATGAAGCGGAAAAGCAAAGAATAAAAGAAATTGAACAAAGAACTATTGATCTTTTTAGAATAGGAGAAATGCAACCCGAAAGAGATCACCAATTAATAGCAACCGAAAAATCATATGTAAGTGATGCTGTTGGTAGAATGGGTAGAGAAGCTAGGTTGAATAATAATTTTCATTTTTTAATGCAACAATTGCCCAATACACCGTGTAATTGATTGC
>JAFMJX010000146.1 GCA_017853235.1 Chitinophagaceae bacterium
AAGAAGGAACCAATTTAATGCCTCCTGTTATTGAAGCGGTTGAAAATTATTGCACATTAGGCGAGATTGCGGATGTGCTAAGAAATGTATTTGGAGAATATCAATCCTAATAATTTAAAATAAAAACCAACATATGCAAAAACTTATTGTTCTATTTGTATTCGTCATGTTCACAAACAGCATGATGTTAACAGCTCAAGAACTTCCTAAAAACTATACACAACTAGTGCAGGATGTAGAACCACAATTAATCAAATGGAGAAGACATTTTCATGAACATCCAGAATTATCTAATCGTGAAGTAAATACAGGAAAATTCATTGCCGATTATTTAAAAACATTACCAGGAATTGAAGTTCGCTACCCAGTTGCTAAAACTGGTGTGGTGGCAATTTTGAAAGGCGGAAAGCCTGGTCCAGTTGTTGCCTTGAGAGCGGATATTGATGCTCTTCCTGTTAAAGAAAGAACCCCCGTTCCTTTTGCATCAAAAGTAACAGCCGAATTTATGGGTAGCCAAGTGGATGTGATGCATGCATGTGGACATGATTCACATATATCCATATTAATGGCCACAGCTAAAGTTTTACAAGCAATGCAAAAAGAGGTTCCTGGAACAGTCGTATTTTTATTTCAACCAGCAGAAGAAGGTCCTCCCAATAATGAAGAAGGTGGAGCTCCTTTAATGATTAAGGATGGAGCATTAGACCAACCTAAAGTAGATGCTGTTTTTGGATTACACATAGAATCACAAATTCCAGTGGGAACCATTCATTATAAGCCTGGTGCTTTCATGGCTTCTTCAGATTGGTTTACCATAAAAATAAATGGTAAAGGAAGCCATGGTTCTCAACCTTGGGGCGGTATAGATCCAATTGCATCAGCCGCTCAAATTATTGAAGGCTTGCAACATATTGTAAGCAGACAAATGGACTTAACAAAAGCTCCAGTGGTGATAACTGTTGGAACTATAAAGGGAGGTGTTCGTTCAAATATTATTTCTGAAACAGCGGAACTTTCAGGTACCATTAGAACTTTGGATAGTAAAATGCAAAAAGAAGTACACGAAAGAATTAGAAATACAGTAAAAAACATAGCAGCTAGTTCGGGTGCTACTGCAGAGGTAACAATTGATACCAAAACTTTAGTCACATACAATGAACCAAGTTTGGTTAAAAAAACATTGCCTTCCTTAATAAAGGCAGCAGGAGCAGAAAATGTAGAGGAAACTACTTGGCAAACAGGTGCAGAAGATTTTTCTTTCTTTGGAGAAAAAGCTCCAAGCTTCTTCTTTTATTTAGGAGCTTTACCTAAAGATAAAAAAGCAAGTGAAGTGGCTCCACATCATACAGCTGATTTTTATTTAGATGAATCAGGATTCATTGTGGGAGTAAAAGCATTTTGTCAATTGGTATTTGATTATGGAAAAGTAAAGTAATGTGATAAATATTATTTTTTACAAAAAAAGCCAGCAATAATCATGCTGGCTTTTTTTGTTATATTATTATAATAAAAATAATTAGTAAATTATTTAGCATAATCCCTTGCCCCAAACAATAAACTCCCTATTCTTACCATATTACTTCCCTCTTGAATGGCTATAGCGTAATCGGAACTCATGCCCATACTCAAAGTTTTAAAAGTAGTTGTTGGTAAAATATTTTTTACTTGTTGAAACAAGTGGCTTAAGGAACTAAATTCATTTATTACTTGATTCATATCTTCAGTAAAAGAGGCCATTCCCATCAATCCTTTAATCACAATGTTTTGATATTGACTCCATCTTCCACTTTGAATAAATTCCATTAAGGAATTGGCATCAAATCCAAATTTTGTTTCCTCTGATGCAATATGTACTTGTAATAATATATGAATGACTCTGTTGTGTTTGATTGCCTGTTTATTTATTTCTTGCAGTAATTTTTCACTATCTACCCCATGAATTAGATAAACGAAAGGCGCAATGTATTTGACTTTATTGGATTGTAAATGTCCTATAAAATGCCATTGAATATCTTGGGGTAAACTTGCAGCTTTATCCACAAGTTCTTGTACATAATTTTCGCCAAAATCACGTTGCCCAATTTCATATAAATCAATGATATCCTGATTAGGTTTGGTTTTACTGACAGCTACCAATTCCACGCCAGAAGTACTTAGTTCATTTTTGATTTGATGATAAGCATTGGTATTAACCGACATTAAAAATACTTTTAACTATTTGAATAAGGATTCAAAAATACATCCAAATTTGGTAATACGAATAGTTCATTTAAATAACTAAATATTTTAATCTTTTTGGATGAATGAACTTCTAGTTACAGCTTAAATAGAATTCTATATCGCAGACCATCAGGTAATTTATCTAGTGATATTTCTGCCTATGACCATCTTTTGAATTTCACTGGTACCTTCGTAAATCTGAGTAATTTTAGCATCTCTCATTAAACGCTCAACATGAAACTCTTTCACAAATCCATACCCACCATGTACTTGAACCGCTTCTGTGGTTACCCACATTGCAGTATCGCTGGCATGTAGTTTTGCCATAGCTGCAGTGGTAGTATAATCCAATCCATGGTCCTTTTCCCAAGCAGCTTGATAACATAATAATCTTGCAGTTTGAATGCGTGTTGCCATTTCGGCTAATTTAAATTGAATGGCTTGATGTTCATGAATTGGCTTTCCAAAAGATTGTCTTTGTTTACTATATGCCAATGCTAATTCATAGGCACCACTTGCAATACCTAATGCTTGAGCTGCAATTCCAATTCTTCCTCCATTTAAAGTTTTCATAGCAAAAGAAAAACCAAATCCATCTGCACCAATTCTATTTTCTTTGGGGACTTTCACGTCCGAAAATGAAATGGCATGTGTATCACTTCCTCGAATACCCATTTTATTTTCCTTTACCCCCACCGATACACCAGGCCAATTTTTTTCAACTATGAAAGCATTGATGCCTTTAGATCCTTTATTAGCGTCGGTTTGAGCCATCACTAAATAAACTGATGCAGTAGACCCATTGGTAATCCAATTTTTAACTCCATTTAAAACATAATGATCTCCATGATCGATTGCTGAAGTATGTTGATGAGTCGCATCACTCCCTGCTTCAGGCTCACTTAATAAAAAAGCACCAACATATAATTGACCCTCTTTTTTACCTTGTGCTAATGGGGTTAAATATTTATTTTTTTGTGTTTCATTTCCATAATGTTCCAATCCCCAACACACTAAACTATTATTCACGCTCATACAAACGCTCACACTCGCATCTACTTTACTAATTTCTTCCATCGCTAATACGTATGAAATAGTATCCATTCCTGCACCTCCAAATTGAGGATCCGTCATCATTCCCAAAAAGCCTAGATCAGCTAATTTTTCAACTTGTTCTAAAGGAAATTTTTGTTTTTCATCACGCTCAATGACCCCAGGCAAACAATCTTGTTGTGCAAATTCACGAGCAGCTTTTTGAATCATTAATTGCTCTTCAGATAGGCTAAAATCCATGGTAAAAAGTTTACTCAAAATTACACTAACATTTGTTAGTGTAAAAATTTATTTTGTAAACTTATATTGTATTAATTGTGCCAAAACGGATTGATCCTCAGGTGTAATAATGGCTGTGCTGTCCTGTCTAAAATGACGTTTAAAGGCTAAAATTGCCGCTGTTGTGTCCTTTATATCATACCCCACCAACGCCAAAGCGTAACTTATAGATGTATTTTGAGGCAAGGTATAATTAGGATGTGGATCAAACCACATTCCAAAGCCTTTGGATGCTAAATATTTCCATGGAAAATGAATATTAGGATCCACTTTACGCTTTGGAGCGATATCCCCATGGCCAATAAAATTGGTTTCTGGGATACTATAATTTTTCTTCAACTGTTCTAATAATAAAACCAAACTATTGATTTGTGCTGTGTCAAATGGTTCAAACCCATTATTGTCTAATTCAATTCCAATGGAACTTGAATTTATATCAGAATTATTACCCCATTTTGAAATACCTGCTTGCCATGCCCTGTAATAATCATTCAACATATGATGAATCGTACCATCCTTGCAAATAACATAATGTGCACTTACTTTTGATCTTTCTATTGTAAATGTTTTTAAAGTTTCTTGACAAGAATTTTGTGCGGTATGATGTATGATAACAAAATTAGGTTTACGCAAATCAAAATTCGTGGTCCCCACCCATTGACTGGCTTTATTTAATTGTTCTATTGTTTGAATACTGGGATTTAATTTTAAATCCTGCTGAAGTTGTTTACTTCTTTTTTTGTAAAACTGATTACTTGAAGCATAAGGAAAAGAAGTACAGGCGATGAATGCAAATAAGATAGTACTTAAGATCATGGATTCCTGTATTTTTTTCATATAGTTGTTTTTAAATACTTAAATTTTTTCAATTCTTATTTCATTTATATACTTGGCTCCTGCTGACTTAAACAATGAAAACTTCCCAAACCCCATATAATATCAGTGGAATCAATTCCAACTACTTTTCTATCTTGAAAACAAGATTGTATAATTTGCATTGCTTTATCATCTTGGGAACACCTATAGGTAGGTACAATGACATGTCCATTACTGATATAAAAATTGGCATATGAAGCAGGTAACATTTGGCCTTCATAAATCACATCAGCTGGCATAGGTAATTCAATTACATTCAATGATTTGCCATTTAGTAATCGCATTTTCTTTAATTCCTTTAAATTTTGTTGCAACAAATCATAGTTTTCCGAAAGTACATTTTCCTCCACAACTGTTAACACAGTATCTTCATTTACAAAACGAACAGTATCATCTATATGTCCATCGGTAT
>JAFMJX010000011.1 GCA_017853235.1 Chitinophagaceae bacterium
TCATTAATTATAGACATGAAAATTAATGAATTGAATTGTGAATACAATTTAATTCTCACACAAAAATCTATTGTAAAAACGAATTCCTTACCAATGGATCAAGGCGTGATAAAGACAATGGGGAATCAGGTAATGGCAAGTGCTGTTGGCGATTCGGTTGTTATGTCTGGTAAATTAACAGACTCAGTTTTTAAATTAAAGAATATTAATTTGAGTTCCTTCCTTGATGGATTAATTGAATTGAAAGTAGTTATATTGGATTCCTTGGGTAATGAAACTGTTCCAGTTAAAACAACTATTTATAAGGATACCAAAGACCCTATTCTTACATTTAAGAAATCTTCCACTACTGATCTTAAAGCAATATATACCTTGGATTCAAACGAGTATTTATCCAATTCATTAGTTAAAGATAATTTATCTATAAATGTTGGATCAATAGATTCTGTAAAGAAAATTTCGAATATTCTTTACAATGTTTATATCACTAGGATTTGCAACGATACATTAAACCTGTCAGTGAAAGCAAATGTGTTATTAGACACAGTGGGCAACAAAAATGCAGCTACTACTTCAAACAATATCGAAAAACTGATCCCAGATGCACCTGTAGTAGCTGGAGTAGCATATTGTCAAGGAGCTACTGCTGGTTCTTTAACTGCTAATTCATTAACTGGACATACTTTATCATGGTACAATTCATCAGCATCAGGAACCCCACCATTAAGCTCTACACCAACTCCTGTAACTAATACAATTGGCAAGACTGATTATTATGTAAGTCAAATAAAAACTTCCACTGGTTGTGAAAGTTCAAAATCAAAAATTACAGTTTCGGTAAATGGAATTCCAAGTGCCCCTATTTTAAGTAGAGATACCGCTAATTACTTGGTGTCAACAGCAACTATTGGCAATACATGGTATAAAGATGGTGTAGCTATTACAGATACAAATTTTAAGTACAAGCCTTCGTCTCCTGGGGCATATACAGTCAAAACAACTCAAAATGGGTGTACAAGTGTGGCAAGCTTAGCCTACTATTTCTTAGTCACAGATGTAGTAAATTTAAGTGCTAATGAATATATTAAATTAGTGCCTAATCCATTTGTAAGCCATCTAAATTTTGATTTTGTAATAAAAGGCTATCAAAAAATGAATTTAGATATTTTTGAAATTACTTCGGGTATAAAGATGGCTAGTCGTGTTGGATTAACTGCAGGAAGCTCCATATATTTTAATGAATTATCTGCGGGAACTTATATTGCTAGAGTAACTTCTGCAGACGGTAAAATTTCTTATCAATTCAAGATGGTTAAATTGTAAGACATCATTTAGGAGCACTATAAAGGGCATTGATTTTTCAATGCCCTTTATATTTTAACAGCTTTTATAAAAACTAGGAGGATTAGCTTCCAGCAAAGCTTCAATTTTTTGTGCAGTGGGGGTAATGGATAATCCACCTAAATTAGTACACCTTAAAGTATGATGTATTTGATCGCCTACAGCTTTCATAGTTTGAATCACTTCATCTAATGGAATGAGGTGTTCGTAATTTGATAAAGCCATATTAGCGGAGGATATCGCATTCATAGCTGCCATAACATTGCGACCCAAACATGGGGCTTCTACACGATTACCTATTGGGTCACATATAATTCCTAGAGAATTTTGTAAGGCTAAGGAGGCTGCTGCAATTGATTGTTCTAAGTTTCCGCCGTTCATTTCAACTAATGCAGCGGCGGCCATGCCGCCGCCTGACCCTGTCTCGGCCATACAGCCGCCTACTTCAGCAGCAAAGGTAGCATGCGCAGCAATAAATACACCTATCAAACCAGCACTTAACATGGCTTTAATAATAGCATCTTCTTTCAAATGAAGGGCGTGTGCTGTGCCAAATACAACGCCAGGTAAACCACCGCAGGAACCTGCGGTAGGCGCTGCTACAATCACGCCCATGGAACTTTTTACTTCCATGATAGCAGTCACATACATAATAGTATTATTCATGACATCTCCATTCAATAAATGATTTGCGTCTAAATTTTTTTTAAAATTGGGAGATTGACTTCCTAAAATACGATCATCATATTGAGTGCCTTTTAATCCAGTTTCAATGGCACTTCCCATAATATGAATGATGGATCTCATTTTATCCATGACTTCATCGGCAGAAATTTGACCTCGTGTACTTTCATAATCAACAGCCAATTCCCACAATGCTTTATTTTTACCTTTATTGTATTCCATCATTTCATTGCATGAAATAAAAGGAACGCTTAAATTTTTGCGAGCTTTGATAGGCAATACAGGATGTAAACACTTTATGTATGTTACATCATCCTGTTGTTGAATTTCTTTAATTATAGATTCTGAAATAGTTTCCTGTGATTTTATTTCAATAAAGGGATGAGTGCCTTTATGAATAATGATGTCATCGTAAATGATAGAAGTTTTTAAAAAAGGAATAATTGATTCGGGATTTTTGCAATAAATAAGTGTTTCAAAATAATCTCCTGCCATGGAAACTTTATTGCCATCAATTTGAATTACTTCAATCATACCACCGCCGGTTGAAATTGCAATGAGTTGATGTGTTTGGGTATTATTATGTAAAGTGATTTGATAAGTATTGGGATGCTTTTCAGCTAAGGCAACAATTTCAATTTGATATTGAATACCGGCAGTATCTAAATATTTTTCTGATTCTGGAAGTCTTTCATCAAAAGCTTCCCAACCTAAAAATCCGCCAAATAACCCCATGTCAGATCCTTGACTTTTGTGGGTAGTAGCTAAGGATCCATTAGGATCAAATTCAATGAGTATGTTTTTTATTTGACCATCCATCAAATCTCTACATAGTCTTGCAATACGTAATGAAGCAGCGCAATGAGAGCTGGAAGGACCACGCATTACAGGGCCTATAACGTCATTAAAAATGCTGGGGTATTGGCTCATTTCAAAAGTTTTAATGAATTTACAAATTCTTTTTCCAATATTGTTCCATGGTGCGTCTCATATGTAAAGTAGTATTTTCTCTTTGCCAAATTCCATGATCACGCATTGGATAGGACATCATGGTAAAAAGTTTATTGTTTTTAATTAATTCATTTACAAGCATTTCAAAATTTTGATAATGAACATTATCATCGGCAGTACCATGAATAATCATCAAGTTGCCTGTTAATTTATTGGCATGAGTTAAAGGAGAACCTTCTTTGTAGCCATATTTATTATCATCTGGTAACCCCATATAACGTTCTTGATAAATATTGTCATATAAAGTTTGTTGGGCTACAAACGAAACTGCAATGGCAGTTTTAAATACATCTCCATGACGGAAAATGGAATGTAAAGACATTTGTCCACCACCACTCCAACCCCAAATACCTAATCGATTTGCGTCCACAAAGGAAAACATCTTTGTTACTTTTTGGGCAGCTTTGGCTTCATCGTCGGCAGCTAATAATCCTATTTGACGATAAATTATTTTTCTCCACGCACGACCTCTGGGAACTTTAGTTCCTCTTGGATCCACGCTAATCACTATAAATCCTTCGTTGGCTAAATACTGGTGCCATAAATTATCTCCAGCACCCCAGTTGTCTTGTACAGTGGAACTAGCAGGTTCTCCATATACATGAAAAATAGTGGGGTATTTTTTAAGGGGATCAAAATGGATAGGTTTAATCATCCAAGCATCTAAAACTACTTCTCCAATATCAATCTTAAAAAATTCTTTAGGTTTTAATCCTAATGCAGCCATTTTATTTTTTAAATCGTGATTGTCTTCTAAGGCTTTTACAACCTGATGATCGGGTAGGGTGATTAAGTTGTATTGTCTAGGAGTTTGTGCATTTTCAAAAATATGTATTGCATATTTAGCATCGCCAGATAATTGATAACTACTCTGACCCTGAAATTCAGAAGGGGTTACTTTTTCGGCAACACCTGAACCATCTAGTTTGCTTCGGTATAAATATTTTTGCAAATAATTATTGGGAGAAGCAATGTAGTATACATATCCACTGGTGGTATCAATATAATTAATGTTCATGACATCAAATTCACCCTTTGTGATTAAGCTACTTGATTTACCATCTTTGGATACTTTATATAAATGGAGCCAACCATCTTTTTCACTGGTCCATGTAAAAGAATTACCATGATCCAGCCAAACAATATTATCATGAATGTCTAAAAACGCATCATCATGTTCGGTGTAAATGTTATTTAAAGTTCCAGTAATGCTATTAGCCATCCAAACGGTATTGGTATTTTGTAATCTATTGAGTTGTTGGATCATTAGTTCATGTTTTCCTGGAACATAGTCCATGCGCGCTAAATAATTATTACGAGGGTCTCCTGGAATATTCAGCCATTTTGTTTTTCCTCCTTTACTTGATACCACACCCACTTTTACTGCCGAATTTGGCGTACCCACTTTAGGATAGGGAAGCGGAATGGGTTGAGCGTAATTAGAATCAACATTATTTATTAAATAAAATACGCCCACACCTTTGCTGTCGGACTGCCAGTATGCAATTTCGGTTCCGTCATCACTCCATCTAAACCCATCACGATCATCTAGTTCTTCTTCATATACCCAATCAAAAGTGCCATTAATAATATTACCTCCTCCATCAAAAGTAAGTTGGGTAATTTTGTGAGTTGATAAGTCTTCTTTGAAAATATTTAAATTACTCACATAAGCGATTTCTTTTCCGTTAGGTGAAAATTTAGCAAACATTAAGCTAGATGATGGAAGTGATGCGCCTACTTGATGTAAATCTCCGGTGCTTAAGTTAAGAACCCAATAATCTCCTTTTGTATTTTGACGCCAAACTTTTTTTGAATTTGTATACACTAATAACTTTGAGTTATCACGAGACCAGCTGTAATCATTTATATTCAAAGGTTTGGTATTGCCTTTAGGTATTAATTGTTTAGCACTTACTAAAACAGTTGCACTTGTTTGTTTAATACTATATAGGACTATCTCGTTTGATTTTAATTCTCTATTATATTCTAAAGTGGTATATCCCTTATTGTCTTTCATAAAACGAATAGGGCCAAAGCCTTTAGCACCGTATAAATTTTTTTTATAGATGTCTTCTAAATTGAGAGGGTTATTTTGTGCTAGGGCAGACACATGCATAAAAATGCAGAATCCAATACTGAATAAAATTTTATTTTTCATGTCTATAATTTATAATGTTTGTATTTGATAGGTTTTACCTTTTTCTGTTTTGAATGTAATGATATTATTTTGCTTTGTAAATGGAATTGTTTTGCCTTCTTCTAAAATAATACAATTTTTATCCCATTGTAAACGACAATCTAATCCGGCTTTAGAAAGTATTTCAAGCGTATTTATTTTTTGTTGAGACCAAGAAAAATTTAACTCAAAAGCTCCACGAGCGCATACGCCATTCAATTTTCCTTCATTCCAATTATTAGGTAGGGCAGGAAGTAGTTCAATATACCCTTGATGGGATTGCATAAGCATTTCTGTAATGGCCGCTGTAACACCAAAGGTTCCATCTACTTGTGGTGCTTTACCACAAAGTGCAAATAAGGATGTGCAGGATTGATCTTTTAAATAACCTTGATAAATTTTGTAAGCCCTTTCTCCGTCATTGAGTCTTGACCATAAAGCCATTTTCCATGCTCTTGAAAATCCCATTGCACCATCACCTCTTTCATTTAAAACATTTTTGAAGGATTCAATAAATGCAGGACTTTTATATTGTGTAAGTATTTTTCCTGGGTATAATCCATATAAATGGGAAAAATGTCGATGATTTTTTTCCAATGATTTCCAATCTTCAGTCCATTCTTGTAAAGAACCATCTTTCCCAATTTGTGGGGGAACTAATTTTGACCTCGCTTTTTTTACTTTGTCAATAAATGGATCCGAAATTTGTAATGTGTTGGATGCCTCACTAAAATATCCAAATAAGTCATAAAGAATTTGCATGTCAATAGAGGATCCAGCACATATTGTAGTTCCTTCTCTAAAACCTGCTGTCACTTCATCAAAATAGGGTTTATTACCACCTCCATCTGGAAAATTTTCTGGAGAGGTAGAAGGATTGGTGACTAACCATTTCCCATTTGGGTGTGGCACCAAATAATCCATAAAAAATTGCACAGCACCTTTTAATACAGGATATATTTCTTTTAAATACTTTTTGTCTTGGGTATATTGGTAATGTTCCCAAAGATGAGTGCAAAGCCAAGCGCCACCCACTGTAAAAGTTCCCCATGTGGGTCCATCCATCGGAGCTGCTACGCGCCATAGGTCGGTATTTTGATGCAAAACCCAACCTCTTGCTCCATAATGTTCTTTAGCTACTTGACTTCCTTGATCTTGCAATTCTTTTACCATTTGAATCAAGGGCTCAGCACTTTCTGATAAGTTGCCAGATTCTACCGGCCAATAATTCATCTCGGTATTAATGTTGGTTGTGTATTTTGCATCCCAAGATGGGTTCATGTCATCATTCCACAAACCTTGTAAGTTAGCCGGCTGCCCTTTGGATCTAGAGGAGGCAATCATTAAATATCTTCCAAATTGATAACTCAATGCAGCCATAGAAGGGTCGGGGCTGGATTGAATTTTTTGTAAACGTTCATTGGTTGGTAAAAATGATTGCGCAGTAGTGGGAAGTTTCAAGCTTACTCTATCAAAATATTTTTTATAATCCTTGAGTGTATTTTTTAAAATGGATGTATAAGATACATTTTTGATTGCGGTTATATATTGCAAAGCCTTTGCATTTTCATTGCCAGAAACATTTTTATAATTAATGAAGTTAGTTGCTGCCGAAAAATAAAGAGTTACAGTATCGGCATTGGTAATGTTTAAATCAACACCTTGGGTAGATGTCTTCCCACCAACACAAACCGATTTTAAAAATGCTTTATATTTTAGTTGTCCTTTAACACCCATATAATCAGCTGATTTCCCAGCTAATTGAAGTCCATCATTTCCCCAAACGTCCATTCTAAAATAATCAGTGGCATAATTAGAATGTGTTTGATTGCGAACTCCTCTTAAATTTGCTTTTAATGAAATGCTGTTTTTTTGATCAGAGGTAATTCTAATTACAATTAATTCATGTGGGTGTGACGCATAAATTTCTCTTTTAAAATGGATGCCATTTACGACATAAGATACACTGCTTATTCCCGTAGTTAAATCTAAATCTCTTTTGTATTGACTTACGCTATCTTGTCCCGGAAAAAATAAAATTAAATTGGCGAGACTCTGATATTTTTGTTGTTCTACTGGATAGCCCATTAAGTTTCGCCCAAACAAGTTATGAGCGTCCAAATATTTACCATCAAAAACTAATTTTTGAATAGTAGAGAGTGATTTATATCCGTTTTTCACCACGGTAGAATAGGGACCCCCAGACCAATATGTGCTTTCATTAAGTTGAATCCTTTCTTCCCCATATTTCCCAAATATCATAGCACCCAATCTTCCATTTCCTACTGGAATGGCTTCCTCCCATTTTTTAGCTGGGGTAGCATACCATAAATAGGTACTTGGATCCATTTTTGATTGAGCAAAATTAACCAGTTGAATCCCCCAACAAAGAATTACAAGTATTATGCGGTTTTTCATGGCATTTGGAACATGGTTGATGTCAAAATATTGTTTTCTTAAAGTTATAGTCTTTGTTGCTGAATTTAAATGGTTGCAACCCAATATTTACTCCCATTTTTTTATAGGATACCCACACTAAAGAGTTAAATTTGTCTCGCTCAAAATAGCTTTTGGAACTATGATACGTAAATGGTTCATACAACATATTGATTCCTTCATTGCAGCTTTTATTGGCGGCGTACTTATTATTTTATTTACCAATCATAATGGCCTAGGAATATCCCCCGACTCTATCTATTACACTAGTGCTTCAGATGCTTGGGTTGGTGGAAAAGGCTTTATGCAATTTGATCAAACGCCATTGGTCATGTTCCCTATTGCTTATCCTTTTTTGTTAGGAATACTTCATTTTATATTTCCTCATGGCATCATTCCTTTTATGCCTTTTGTAAATGCAATCTTATTTTCGGGAGTCATTTTTTTATGTGGAAGTTTGCTCACAAAAATTGCTGTATCCAAATGGTTAAAATATTTATTGTTGCTTCTCATTATTGGAAGCCCAACGCTTATTGAAATTTTCTCCATGCTTTGGTCAGAGACTTTATTTATTCTAGAAATAATCGTTTTCATTTTTACTGCCCATTATTATTTTAAAAATTTGCATTTTAAAAGCCTAATGCTTATGGCATTGGTGGCGAGCATTGCAAGTGTTACACGTTTTGCAGGTGTAACACTAATCATGACAGGAGGTATTTTGCTTTTATTGGATACTCGTTTGGATGGGTTAAAAAAAATAAAACATATTTTATTATTTGGATTTTTGAGTTTGAGTTTACTGATTATTAACTTATCACGTAATTTATTTTTAACAAATACCTTTACGGGCATCAGACAAAAAGGTCAAACCCCTTTTGCAAAAAATTTAAATTTAGTGGGCGAAGTAATTTCAGACTGGCTTCCATGCACTCATCAAATCATGAGTTATTCACAAATGATAGGTGCAGTTTTTGTAGCTTTTTTGACTATCATTTTTATGTATCAAAATTTTAAGAGGAGGAAGCCTTTTTCCTATGATAGGATAGCTGCTACTTTTAGTTTTGTATTTACCACATTTATGTTGGTATCAGCCACTATTTCAAGGTATGAGCCCATTAATAGCCGTTTATTGTCACCGCTATTTATCCCAATTTTATTGACTTTAAGCTTTTGTGGAATTAGTTTATTACAATTTATTAAAACTACAGTTTTGAAAAAACTAATTCAATGGTCACTAGTTCTTTTAAGCCTTGTAGCTTGCTACGAATTTGGAGTGTACGATATCGCTAATTATGCAGAAGTCCATGAGGGAGGAATAGGTGGTTATTCTGAAGATGATTGGGCTTTTAGTCCGCTTTTAAAGGAATTGCAAAACAATCCCACTTATTTCAATAAAGGAGTTCCTGTCTATTCTAATGCAAGTCACGCAGTTTATTTTTATACGAATCAATACTTGTCCATTTTACCCGAAAAAGTACATCTAAACAAAGTGCAAGACTTTCATAAAATACCTGAAATCATACTTATTTGGTTTCAAAATGAAGAAAATGTAGACTTATTATCTTTGGAAGATATTAAAGTCTCTAAAAATTTAACAGTGCTAAAAGAATTTAAAGATGGCATAATATTTAAATGTGCTAAAAAATAGGGTTAAATTTGCCTTTGTAAATGAGCCATAATTCTCAAATTTTTCAGTCAACAAATAGGTCTAGATGGGATAGGACCAAATGGGTGTTAAGAACTATTTTATTTCTTTTCCCAATTGGTTTAGGTATTTTTTTTATTGGAATTTATTTCATGAATAAAAACCAACCTGACATTCCTTTGGAAGGTGCTGCCATTAAAAAAGTATTAACAGATTCGGCTATTTCATATCGTGAAAGTAATCTGGAAAAAGAATACAAAGGGTTTAAAAAAGCCATAGGAAATAAATGGGCTAAAGGACAAGGTTGTGGTCAAATTGCTTCTAAACCTTTAAATTTATCTAATTCCAAATACTTTAGTGATAGTATTGGTATTCGTGCCGCATTTTATGTTAACTGGGATGCTTCTCAATCTTTTAATTCTCTTCAAAAAAATATAAAGAATTTAAATTTAGTCATACCAGAATGGTTATTTATTGATCCAAATACCGATCAATTATATAATACCGTGGACCCCAAGGCGCTTAAAGTAATGCAAGATGCAGGTGTGAAAATAATGCCGTTACTTACCAATAATTATAAAACTTTATTTAGAGGTGAGACGGTAAAGCGTATTATAACCAATCCTCAAAAAAAGCAAAAATTAATAAATGACATCATTGCTACTTTAAAAAAATACAATTTTATTGGAGTAAATATTGATTTTGAAGAAATCATGATGGAGTCGGATCAACCCTTGGTTGATTTTCAAAAATCATTGTATGAACAATTGCATGCTCAACAGTTTTTAGTTTCTCAAGATGTCATTCCATTTAATGATGATTATAATTTTAAGGCATTAAGTAAGTACAATGATTACTTAATATTAATGGCATACGATCAGCATCATGCGGAAACTAAACCAGGTCCTAACAGTTCACAAAAATGGATTGAAGCAGCTGTGATTGATGCTGCCAACAAAGTGCCTGCCAATAAAATCGTTTTAGCACTTCCTGCCTTTGGACATGATTGGCAATTAGGAGAAAAACGTAAAGTGTTGAAAGTTTCTGATGTGACTTATCAGCAAGCAATAGCAAATGCAAAAAATAGTGAGGCTAAAATTGATTATGATAACGATTCATATAATTTAAGTTATCAGTATTTTGACAGTGAAGACAAATTGCATCAGGTATATTTTGTTGACGCTGCTACTAGTTTTAATTCTATTCGATTTGCAACCGAAATTAATTTAGCGGGAACAGCTTTATGGCGTTTAGGTGGGGAGGATGTAAGGCTATGGTCATTTTATAATAAGCCTATGACTAAGGCAGCTTTAAAGTCCTTTGATTTTGTAGGTTTCAATAAAATCAAAGCTGGCATTGCCCCAGATTTTGTTGGAGAAGGCGAAGTATTGGATATTATTGCTTCCCCAAAAGATGGCTATATAAGAAGTGAGATTGATACTGTTTCCATGTTAATTAGTGAAGAGTATTATGATAAATTACCTTCTACCTATGTGATAAGACGTTTTGGTGCTACGCAAAAGAAAAAATTGGTCCTTACATTTGATGATGGCCCCGATCCTGTTTACACCAAACAAATTTTAGACACCCTTGCTTATTATCATGTACCGGCTACTTTTTTTGTGGTAGGTTATCAAGCAGAAAATAACATTCCTTTAATCAAGCGAATTTTTAGAGAAGGGCATGAAATTGGAAATCATACATTCACACATCCCGATATGAGTACGGTGAGTAATTTGCAGGCCTCGCTTGAAATGGATGCTACTCGATTACTCATTGAGTGTATTACAGGACATACTACAATACTTTTTAGAGCACCATTTAATGCAGACAGTGAGCCTGGTAAATATGAGGAATTAGCGCCTATTGCATTAAGCCGAAAAAAGAATTACATCACGGTAGGGGAAAGTATTGATCCAGAAGATTGGCAAATTCCAATCAATGAATATCGTAACGATACCATTTTTGATAGAGTAGTGAAAATTTATCAAAGTAAAATAAACACTGGAAATCCAGAAGATACATCTATTGCAGGAAGTATTATATTATTACATGATGCTGGTGGTAATCGAGAAAATACCGTAAATGCGACTGGTAAACTAATTCGTTATTTTAAATCAGAGGGATATAGCTTTACTACAGTGGCTGATTTACTTGGCAAAAAGCCAGATGATTTAATGCCACCTATTCCTAAAGGAAAGGAATATTATTGGTTGCAAATCAATTATGTAGTTGCTGAAGCAGGGTATTTGGGAGGCAACTTCTTCTTTGCTTTATTCATGATTTTTTTAATTTTAAGTTCTATTCGAATTTTGATAATAGGTGGTATGGCGTTGATGGAGAAAAAAAGGAAATCAGCAATAAATGATATTGTACATCTTCCTTATCATCCATTTGTTTCTATCATTGTACCTGCTTATAATGAAGAGGTGAATGCGGTATCTTCTTTACACAATTTATTGAAATGTGATTATCCTGCTTTTGAAATTATTTTTGTAGATGATGGAAGTAAAGATAGTACTTATCAAAAAGTGAGTGAGGCTTTTCAGGGTAATAAATTGGTTAGAGTGCTTACAAAAGAAAATGGCGGAAAAGCCACTGCACTTCAATTTGGAATCCATGAATCTAAAGCTGAATATGTTGTTTGTATTGATGCAGATACTAAATTAGCACCCGATGCTGTTTCAAAACTTATGCGTAATTTTTTAGATCCAGCTTTAAATGAAGGTAAAAAAATAGGGGCTGTAGCAGGATCGGTAATTGTTGGGAATGAATTAAATGTTTTAACAAAATGGCAAAGTATTGAATATATTACCAGTCAAAATTTTGATCGTAAAGGTTTTGCTTATTTAAATGCAATTACTGTAATACCAGGGGCGATAGGGGCCTTTAAAAAGCAAGCAATCATTGATGCAGGAGGATTTACAAGTGATACTTTAGCTGAGGATTGTGATATTACTTTACGTATTTTACGAGAAGGATATTCTATTGCGAATGAACCTAAAGCATATGCATATACTGAAGTGCCTGAAAAATTAAAACAATTTTTAAGACAAAGAGTAAGGTGGAGTTTTGGGGTGATGCAAGCATTTTGGAAACACAAAGAATGGTTGTTTAACAACACAAAAAAGTCCTTAGGTTGGGTTGCTTTGCCTGATATGTTATTGTTTAAATATATCATTCCATTCTTCACGCCGTTTGCGGATCTATTTATGTTAATTGGTTTAATGACTGGTAATGCTGGAAAAATTGGATTTTACTTTTTAATATATGTTTTGGTAGATTCTTTAATCGCCTCCATTTCATTTGCTTTTGAAAAACAAAATCCTTCAAAATTAATATGGTTGGTACCACAACGTTTAATTTATAGATGGTTAATGATGTATGTATTTTTTAAAGCTATAAAAAGAGCTATTAAGGGGGAGTTGCAAGTATGGGGAGTTTTAAAACGAACAGGAAATGTGCGTGATTTGGATGATAGATATATGAATAAATAGTGGAGGGGGGTAAGTTTGTAGCTTCCTTTTTTGAATTGATATATAAAAAGTAATATTTAATAAATTACCAATAAAAAAATAGGGTCAATTTTATCATTCATATCAAAAAGATATTTAAATTTAGTATCATTAAAACCAACCAAATATGAAAAAAACATTTTTAGTCGCATTTTTAGCTGTGTCTCTATTTGCTTGTAAAAACACAAATGAAAAAACTGTGACTACCGAATCCACAGCCTCTAAGTCAAGTTGTGTGAAAGAAGGTCCTGAAGTAGATTTGATGAAAAAAGCTTTAACAGCATATAGTACTGGAGATTGGGCTACTATGGCTTCTTGTTTTAGCGATACTGCACTTTCTTATCATAATGCAGATACAGTGGGAATGAAAATGACTGATAGAATTGAACTATTTAAAAAACAAAGAGAAACACTTGATGGTAATGTAGATACTGGAAAGCCTAATTTTGAAGTTGTTACTGTTGACACTAACGATGAAAAATATGCAGGTTACAAATGGGGTCATGTTTGGGTAAGATTCACTTCAAAGTCAAAAACAGGCGTGACTAAAAAGACTCTTACTTTTGCATCTTTCGCTATTAAGGATAATAAATTACAATGGGAACAAGTGATTTACGATTCTAAATAATTGATTGATCTTTTAAGTTTTTCTAAATTATACGAAAAAACCCCTAGCAATAGGGGTTTTTTTAGCTCCAATATTTGAAATAACTACATAGTTAAGTGATTAGGCGGTGCTTAAATGGTTAAGTGACTTGGTAATTTTTAATGAAATAGTAGTAAAATAATTTTTCTATTATATTTTGGGTGGAAATGTAATGATAACAAAAAGATACTTATATTCATATAACATTATCTATTTAAAGTCAATCAACCAATTTATGAAAAAAACAATTCTAGTAATGGCAGTGGCCATTTCATTATTTGCTTGTACATCACCGCAAGTAACTAAAAACAACGATGCAGATGCCGAAAATTTGGCTGCATTTAAAGAAAATTCAAAAGTAACGATTTCTGTTTTTGAGGCTTTTGCTAAAAAGGATTTAAACGAATGGGGTAAATTTATTTCTGATTCAATTAAAGGGCATGGTCCTGTATATGGCCAAGAAGCAGTTGTTGGTAAAGAAGTTATGAAACAAAGACTTGAAGGATTTCATAAATTATTTAATAATATCAAACCAAATGACATCATGTTATTGCCAGGAGTAGATACAATTACATATAAACCAAATGGCGATGTAAGAGCGTATGTAAGATGGACAGATGACGGTGCATTAAATGGAGCTAAACTTGAACATAAATATTACGCTGTGTTCAAGTTTAATAAAGATCATTTAATGATTGATGCTGATGAATATTTTGATGTAAGTGGACTCATAAATGCAGCAACTGCACCCAAGAAATAAAATTCATACCTGATAGAAAATACAAAAAAGAGGCCCTTAATATTAAGGGCCTCTTTTTTGTATAAATCTGATTAAAAAATGCTTTTTACAAAAAAGCCCCTAACTTACTGAAAGTCAAGGGCTTTTGCGGACCGGACGGGACTCGAACCCGCGACCTCCGCCGTGACAGGGCGGCATTCTAACCAACTGAACTACCGATCCTTATTAATAGCCAAAGGCGATTAATTGGGTTGCAAAGATAAGGGGAAACTACTTTTTTAAACAAATCTTTTATTAAAAAAACCTTTATTATTTTTACAGCCAATTCAACATTATGCCAGAGTACCCTAATCGACAATTTTTAGATTTTGAACAACCTATTAAAGAGTTGTATGAGCAAATTGATGCGACAAAAAAATTGGCCGAAAAAAATCCTAAAATAGATTTATCAGCCACTATTCAACAATTAGAGCATTCTATTGTAGATAAGCGAAAAGCAATCACAGAAAGCCTTTCGCCATGGCAAAGAGTGCAATTAAGTCGTCACCCAGACCGTCCTTATACATTGAAGTATGTACATTTAATGTGTGATAAGTTTGTCGAATTACATGGAGATCGTAATGTGAAGGACGACAAAGCGATGGTGGGTGGATTTGCCGAATTAGGGGGCCAAACCGTTATGATGATTGGCCAACAAAAGGGGAGCAATACGAAAGCCCGTCAAATGCGCAATTTTGGGATGGCCAACCCTGAAGGGTACCGAAAGGCCCTCAGATTGATGAAATTGGCCGAAAAATTTGACAAACCGGTAGTTTGTTTAATAGATACTCCAGGGGCATTTCCAGGCTTAGAAGCGGAAGAAAGAGGCCAAGGCGAGGCAATTGCTAGGAACATTTATGAAATGATACGTCTTAAAGTACCTATCGTTGTAGTAATCATTGGGGAGGGAGCTAGTGGTGGAGCACTTGGTATTGGCGTAGGGGATAAAACTTTGATGATGGAAAATACATGGTATACTGTGATTTCCCCCGAAAGTTGTAGCTCTATATTATGGAGAAGTTGGGATAAGAAAGAAGTAGCTGCAGAACAATTAAAGTTAACATCCATTGATATGAAGGGTTTTGGTTTGATTGATGAAATTGTTCCTGAGCCATTGGGGGGAGCGCATTGGAGTTATACTGAAGCAGCTGCCATACTCAAAGAAAAAATTATAGCTGCAATTAATGAAGTGAAAAATATAGCACCTGCTCAACGTGTTGAAAATAGAATCGAAAAATATAGTAAAATGGGCTTCTGGGAGGAAGCGTCTTAATTTATTATTTATATTTACAAACTATGCTAAGACAAACTCTCAAAGGAACTGGCGTTGCATTAGTAACACCATTTAAAAAAGATAAATCAATTGATTTTGCAGCCCTTGAAAACATTATTGATATTCAAATCGCAGGAGGTGTTGATTATCTTGTAACGCTTGGAACAACTGGAGAATCAGTTGTTTTATCAGAGCAAGAAAAAATAGAAGTATTAAACTGCACTTTTAATAAAGTAAATGGAAGAGTGCCAGTGGTTGTTGGTATAGGCGGTAATCATACTGCTGAAGTAATAAAATCCTTTAGCAAGTTGCCTATTGATAAAGCAGTAGCTATTTTAAGTGTCACTCCTTATTATAATAAACCTTCGCAAGAAGGATTGTATCAACATTATACGGCACTTGCGGATGCAGCACCTAAACCTATATTGTTATATAATGTGCCTGGAAGAACAGGTCGCAACATGACCGCAGCTACAACTTTGCGTTTGGCAAGTCATCCTAATATTGCTGGTATCAAAGAAGCAGGTCCAGAAATGGCACAAACTATCGCAATTTTAAAAGATCGTCCAGATGATTTTTTAGTAGTAAGTGGCGATGATGAATTAGTAGTTGCTCAAATTGCTTGTGGCATGGATGGAGTAGTAAGTGTGGCAGCAAATGCTTTCCCAAAACCGTTTAGTGATATGATACGTTTTGCTTTGGCTGGTGATTTTTCAATGGCAAAGCGAATAAATGATTTGTTGATTGAAGCTTACTCATACATGTATGAAGAAAATAATCCCGCAGGTGTAAAAGCATTTATGTTTGAGCAAGAAATTATTGAAAATGAATTGCGTTTGCCATTAGTTCCAGTAAGCGAAGGATTGCAAAAAAAGATACATTCTTTTGTAGAGAGATTTTAATTCAGCTTCTTTTTTATAGCTTGTAATTTCATTAAAGCTTCTACCGGAGTTAGATGATTGATATCTATGGCTTCTAATTCCTTGCGAATAGCATCAAAGGTCTCAGTATGTGCATCAAAAATAGACAATTGATATTTGGAAGCAGGCTCTTGAGCAGTGGGGGTATGATGATGATCTTTATTTTTCAACTCCATTTCTTTTAATATTTCATTGGCCCTTCCCACTAAGTTATTTGGCATACCCGCCATTTTAGCGACATGTATTCCAAAGCTATGCGTGCTGCCTCCTTTTGTGAGTTTGCGTAAAAAAATAATTTTATTGCCCACTTCCTTATGACTTACATGATAATTATGAACTCCTGGCAGTTGCGCTTCTAAATCATTTAATTCATGATAATGTGTTGCAAATAAAGTTTTTGGTTTTTGTGAAGATTGATATAAGTATTCTACGATACTCCAAGCTATAGAAATACCATCGTAAGTAGATGTACCTCTTCCAATTTCATCCAATAATATCAAACTTTTTTCACTGATATTATTTAAAATGCTAGCAGTTTCAATCATTTCAACCATGAAAGTGGATTCTCCCGCAGTTAAATTATCATTAGCGCCAACGCGAGTAAATATTTTATCGGTGAGTGGAATTAGTGCAGATTGTGCAGGCACATAACAGCCCATATGCGCCATCAAAGTGATAATAGCCGTTTGCCTTAATACAGCACTTTTTCCGCTCATATTTGGGCCTGTTAAAATAATAATTTGTTGTGAAGCAGGGTCTAAATACACATCATTAGGTATGTAAGGTTGATCTACAGGCAAAGTAGATTCTATCACAGGATGACGACCAGCTTTAATATCCAACACAGATTCATTTGATAGGGTAGGCTTACAATATTTTTGATCTTGTGCTATTTGTGCAAAACTTAATAAACAGTCAATGAATCCAATCAATTGTCCATTATTTTGTATTGCTTGTAAATCCTCATTGACCTGATTCAATAATTGTTGATACAATTCCTGTTCTAAGGCTAAAATTTTATCTTCTGCTCCTAAAATTTTTTCTTCGTATTCTTTTAATTCTGGAGTGATATAACGTTCGGCAGTAGTAAGTGTTTGTTTGCGAATCCAGTCGGTGGGTACTTTGTTTTTATGAACATGCGTTACTTCTAAATAATATCCGTATACATTATTATATCCTATTTTTAAAGAAGAGATGCCTGTTTGCATGGCCTCTTTATTTTGTAACTGTGTTAAATATTCTTTTCCACCACTTGAAATGAGCCTTAATTCATCCAAGCTAGATGAAACTCCTTCCTTAATAAATCCTCCTTTTACAGTCGTAGCAGGGGGTTGCTCTAATAAAGTTTTTAAAATTTGATTTTGTGAATGAGTGCAAATATTTAGTTGCGTTGCTATGTTTTGCAAATATGCGTTAGAAATGGAGGATAAATTATTTTTAATAGAAGCTACAGCTTCTAAAGATTTTCCTAATTGCACTAGTTCACGAGGCTGTATTTTTCGACTTGCAAGTTTGCTGGATAATCGTTCAAAATCTCCGCAGGACTCAATCCATTGAGTTAAGATTGAATTATTTTCTTTTGTGGCAATCAAAGTTTCTACTGCATTCAACCTAGCATTTATTTGATTGATAGATTGTAATGGGAATATTAACCAACGTTTTAATAAGCGAGCACCCATGGGACTTTTAGTGTGGTCAATGACTTCTAATAAACCTGTTCTATCTGATCCATTTCCAATTAGTTCTAAATTTCTAATGGTGAATTTGTCCATCCATAAAATTTCATCTCTTTGAATGCGTTGAATAGAATGGATATGTTGTAAATGGGGATGTTCTGTTTCCTTTAAATAATGTAAAATGGCACCAGCTGCTATGATGCCTAAATTTTGGTCTTCTATTCCAAAACCTTTGAGTGTTTGGGTTTGAAATTGTTTCAACATTAATTCGGTAGCAAATGGAGCATCAAATATCCAACTATCTAAACCATAGGAGTAAAAGGTATTCCCCATGATTTCTTTACAAATAGCTTGTTCATTTTTTGGATATAAAATTTCAGCGGGCTGCAAACTTTGTAAAAGTTTGTCAGCATATTCTTGGTTCCCTTCCGCTAGTAAAAATTCACCAGTGGTGATATCTAAAAAGGATAAACCTACTTTTTCTTTTTCAACATAAATGGAGGCTAAAAAATTATTGTGTTTATGTTCTAATAATTTATCGTTGGTTGCGATACCTGGGGTTAGCATATCGGTTACGCCGCGTTTTACAATTCCTTTCACCAATTTAGGATCTTCTAATTGATCACAAATAGCCACTCGATGTCCTGCTTTGACTAATTTATGCAAATAAGTATCCAATGAATGATGCGGAAAACCTGCTAATTCACTTGAGGAAGCAGCACCATTATTTCTTTTGGTTAATGTGATACCTAAAACTTTGGAAGAAATGATGGCATCTTGACCAAATGTTTCATAAAAATCTCCCACTCTAAACAAGAGAATAGCATCAGGATATTTTTGCTTAATAGCCTTATGTTGCTGCATTAAAGGAGTCTCTGCACTTGATTTTGCCATGGGTAACAAACCTACATAATTTTTCATAAAAAGCTTACTTTTGCATATGCGAAAACTGAGCATGGATGAGTTGGGTAGAATGTCGGTGGCCGACTTTAAAGCAGCCGAAAAAAAGCCCATTGTGGTGGTGATGGATAATATTCGAAGTATGCATAATGTGGGGAGTGTTTTTAGAACTTCTGACGCCTTTTTGGTTGCTGGTATTTGCCTTGGTGGATTTACGCCACAGCCCCCACACCGAGATATTCATAAAACGGCATTAGGCGCCACAGAATCGGTGGATTGGTGGTATTATGATAAAACCATTCAAGCAGTGCTGGATTTAAAAGGCAAGGGATTTAAAGTGTATGCCATTGAGCAAACCCAGGGTAGTATTTCCTTAGAAAAATTTGAAAAACCAGCACAGCCCATTGCATTTGTTTTTGGCAATGAGGTGGAAGGAGTGAGTGATGAAGTATTGCAAGCTTGTGATGGTGCCATTGAAATTCCTCAATATGGAATGAAACATTCATTGAATATTTCGGTGGCAGCTGCAATTGTGCTTTGGGAAATGGTCAGATCGTAAAAATTTTGACACAAAATTTTAAATGTATATTTATAAAATGTCTGTAGTAAAAAATTATTTGAGTTTAGTAAAATTCTCTCACACCATTTTTGCAATGCCATTTGCCATCATTGGTTTTATGTTGGGGGTACAATATTTGCATCAGCATCAAATTCCTTTCGAAAATAAAAGCTTTGTATTTATAGCGGTCATTATTTGTATGGTCACTGCTAGGTCCACTGCCATGGCCTTTAACAGATATTTGGATCGTCATTTTGATAAACTCAACCCTCGAACTGCGATTCGTGAAATTCCTGCTGGAATCATCAAAGCCGAAAAAGCATTCTTTTTTGTATTGATCAATTCGGGGTTATTTATCGCCACTACCTATTTTATAAATTCAATTTGTTTTTATTTATCACCTGTCGCATTGTTTGTGATTTTATTTTACAGCTATACAAAACGTTTTACCTATTTATGCCACTTAGTTTTGGGAGTAGGGTTGTCTTTAGCACCTATTGGTGCTTATTTAGCCGTCACTGGACAATTTGATATTTTACCTTTACTTTTTTCTTTTTCGGTGGTTTTTTGGGTAAGTGGTTTTGATATCATTTATGCCTTACAGGATATTGATTTTGATCAATCTCAATCCTTATATTCAATTCCTA
>JAFMJX010000147.1 GCA_017853235.1 Chitinophagaceae bacterium
TCCTTTTTTAACTTTTTGTCCTTTTTTAACTGCAGGACGCAAATTGATACAAGTAGACTGGTTGGTCTTAATGAACTTAGTTAATTTATATACTATTAAGTCCTCATTGAAACTAACCAAACGATCCATTTCATTACGGTTGTAACGAACATGAATTTCATTTGCATCTACAAACTCAATAACACCATCTCCTTCAGAGTGTAATTGAATTCTTGCATCACGAGCTGCTTTACCTTCCAAACCAGTACCAACAATAGGCACTTCTGGACGAATTAAAGGAACTGCTTGACGTTGCATGTTGGATCCCATCAAAGCACGGTTGGCATCATCATGTTCCAAGAATGGAATTAACGAAGCACTCAAACCAACAATTTGGTTAGGAGCTACGTCCATGAATTCAACTTCCCCTTTATCTAAAATTGGGAAATCACCTGTTTGACGTGAAACTACTTTATCAAAACTAAATTCGGCCTTATCATTTAAAGGTGAATTTGACTGAGCAATTTTTGCAGTATCTTCTTCTTCTGCACTCAAGAAAGTTAATTGCTTCATGTTCACTTTACCATTGTCTACTTTACGGTAAGGAGTTTCGATGAAGCCCATATCGTTGATTTTTGCGTGAACACACAAAGTAGAAATCAAACCAATGTTGGGTCCTTCTGGAGTTTCGATAGTACATAAACGTCCATAGTGAGAATAGTGTACGTCACGAACTTCAAAACCTGCACGCTCACGACTTAAGCCACCTGGCCCTAATGCGGAGATACGACGCTTATGCGTGATCTCACTTAATGGGTTGGTTTGATCTAAGAATTGAGATAACTGAGAAGTTCCGAAGAAAGAATTAATAACAGAAGATAAAGTACGCGCGTTGATTAAATCTACTGGCGTAAATACTTCGTTATCACGTACGTTCATACGCTCACGAATAGTACGCGCCATACGCGCTAAACCTACTCCAAATTGAGCATACAATTGTTCTCCTACTGTACGAACACGACGGTTGCTTAAGTGATCAATATCATCAATCTCAGCTTTACCATTTGTTAAGCGTACTAAATATTTTACGATTTCAATGATGTCATTTTTAGTCAATACTTTTTTCTCAAAAGCTAAATCGTGACCTAACTTTTTATTGATTTTGTAACGACCTACTTCTCCTAAATCATAACGCTTGTCAGAGAAGAATAATTTGTCAATGATACCACGTGCCGTTTCATTATCTGGCGCATCAGCTCCACGTAATTGACGATAGATATGTTGAACCGCTTCCAACTCAGAGTTAGAAGTGTCTTTGTTTAAAGTATTGTAGATGATTGCATAGTCGCCACCCACGTCTTCTTTTTGAATGAATACGCTCTTAGCACCCATTTCAATAATCAAGTTGATACCATCTTGATCTAAAACAGTATCACGCTCCATTACGATTTCATTACGCTCAATACTTACTACTTCACCAGTATCTTCATCTACGAAATCTTCTACCCAAGTTCTTAAAACACGAGCAGCTAATTTTTTACCAACGTGATTTGCTAATGTTTTTTTATCTGCTTTTACTTCATCCGCCATTCCAAATAATTCCAAGATGTCCTTATCGGTTTCAAAACCAATTGAACGCAACAAAGTAGTTACAGGGAATTTTTTCTTACGGTCGATGTAAGCATACATCACGTTGTTAATATCGGTAGCAAATTCCATCCATGCGCCCTTGAAAGGAATCACACGAGCAGAATAAATTTTAGTTCCATTTGGATGTATTGATTGTCCAAAGAATACACCAGGTGAACGGTGTAACTGAGAAACAACTACACGCTCCGCACCGTTAATTACAAAAGTTCCGCGTGGTGTCATGTAAGGAATGTTTCCTAAGAAAACATCTTGCACGATGGTTTGAAAGTCAACGTGCTCCTCATCATTACAACTTAAACGCAATTTTGCTTTTAAAGGCACAGCGTAAGTTAAACCACGTTCCATACACTCATCAATAGTGTAACGTGGTGGATCGATAAAATAATCCAAGAATTCCAAAACGAAAATGTTACGTGTATCAGTGATAGGAAAATTTTCCTTGAATACACGGAACAATCCTTCTACATTTCTGCGATCAGGTGTTGTTTCTAATTGGAAGAATTCTTTGAAAGATTCTAACTGAATGTCAAGTAAGTCTGGTGCTTCGGCAACGTGTTTGATTTTACCAAAGTTGACTCTGTTGTTCAAGTTTGTTGTAGACATACGGTATAAACCAGGTTTTATTGCAATAAAATATTTGGTAGCATTTTGCTTAAAGATTGACTATCAGTAACACAGATAAGTGGCCACACTGTAATACCAACAGACAATACGCCCAAAATAAAGGATTGCAAAGTTAAGGAAATGGAAGCACTTATAAAAACAAATTTTGTACCAAACCCATTGATTTTGAGTATTTTTTTCAAAAAAATGCCAAACTAGGTAAATATGTCATATTTTGTATAAATATAATTTATAATATATTGTTAACCAATATAATTTCATATAATAAAAAATTAATATTAATATACCCCCTACTTCAAAGTTTTTTGAATCTTAGGGTTTCCTTAACAAAAAAGGTCATCCTGGGCGGAAGCCCGGGATGACCTTTTTTTGATGCCATCAATATGATGTCAGTACTTGGTAGGGTAAATTACTTTACTTCTACTTCAGCACCTGCTTCTTTCAATTTACCAGCGATTTCATCAGCTTCTGCCTTAGAAACGCCTTCTTTGATGTTTTTAGGAGCGCCATCTACTAAGTCTTTAGCTTCTTTCAAACCAAGACCTGTTAAATCTTTCACTACTTTAACTACGTTTAATTTGCTAGCACCTGCATTTACTAAAACAACATCAAATGCTGTTTTTTCTGCTGCTGCTTCAGCACCACCACCACCTGCTGCAACTACTACCGCTGCTGCTGCTGGTTCGATACCGTAATCAGCTTTTAAAACGTCTGCTAATTCTTGTACTTGTTTTACCGTTAAGCTTACTAATTGTTCAGCTAATGCTTTAATGTCTGCCATGTTGTTTCAATTTTTTCCGCTTTCAAAGCTTATGCTCCAGCGGAAGGTTTAAAAAAATTATTTAACAATATAAAAACAGCGTATGCTGTATTTAAAATGATGGGGTGGAAGATTACGCTTCCGGTGCTGCTTCTGGAGCGGCTTCAGCTGCAGGAGCTTCTGCCACTGGTGCTTCCGCAACTGGTGCATCTTCTACTTTTGCTTCTTCAACTGCTACTTCAACTGCTGCTGCAACTACTTCTTTTTCAGTAGCGCTGCTTCCGTTTTCAGCGTGGTTTAATAATGCTGCAACTACGCGTTTAGCAGGAGATTGTAACAATCCAATTACTTCACCGATCAATTCATTCTTAGTCTTGATCTTAGTTAAAGCAGTCAATGTTTCATCACCTACAAAAATATCACCGTTAATAAAAGCGGCTTTTAATGTAGGACGATCTCCGTTGCTTTCTTTTCTAAAAGAACTAATGATCACAGCTGGATCTTTAGGATTTTCAGAAAACATTAATGCAGTTACATTATTTAATGATTCATACAAACCTGCATACTTCTCACTGTCCAAATTTTCAAGTGCCTTACGGATCAAAGTGTTTTTAGCCACTTTCATTTCTACTTGCTTATTAAAACAAGTACGACGTAAGTTTGAAATTTGTTCAACGCTCAAAGATTCTGTATCTGTGATATAGAAGTTATTGTATTGATTAAACTTTTCTTTTAAAAGTTCAATCACTTCGTTTTTTTGATCTTTGGTCATAACTAATTATATTTTATTACCCGGGTCATTTCCTCTCGGATCACCAGGATTAGTTCATTAATGATTTTGTTTCCAATGAAATACCAGGACTCATTGTTGAAGCCATGCTCACTCCTTTTAAGTAAGTTCCTTTAGAAGAAGATGGTTTTAACTTAATGATGGCATTCAATAATTCAGAACTGTTTTCTGCAATTTTTTCTGCAGAGAAAGAGATACGACCTATTGAAGCGTGTACAATACCTGCTTTATCTACTTTAAATGCAATCTTACCGCCTTTAACTTCGTTCACAGCAGCAGCTACATCATTTGTAACAGTACCAGTTTTAGGGTTTGGCATTAAATTACGAGGTCCTAATACTTTACCTAATTTACCAATCTTAGGCATTACTGCTGGTGTAGCGATGATGACATCCATATCTACCCAACCGCCTTCGATTTTTGTTACAAACTCATCTAATCCAACATAATCAGCACCTGCTTCACGAGCAGCTGCTTCTTTATCTGGAGTACATAATACCAATACTTTTTTAGTACGACCTGTTCCGTGAGGAAGAGATACAGTTCCACGAACTTGTTGGTCTGCTTTTTTAGGATCTACTCCTAAACGAATATGCAAATCAACAGAACTATCAAACTTTGTACAATTAATTTCTTTAACAAGTGCAGATGCATCTTTAAGGGAATAAAATTTATTCTTATCCACCTTTGCTATCGCAACTTTTCTTTTTTTAGTCAATGACATGTTCATTAAAATTTAAGGTGAATAAAATTAGTTTTCCCAAGGAGCTTTACCATCTACAGTAATACCCATTGAACGTGCAGTACCAGCAACCATACTCATTGCACTGTTTAAAGTGAAGGCATTTAAATCCTCCATTTTATCTTTTGCAATTGCTTCTACTTGAGCCCAAGTTACTTTACCCACTTTATCGCGGTTACTTTCCTTAGAACCTTTTTGAATTTTTGCAGCTTCCATTAATTGAACAGGAGCTGGAGCAGTTTT
>JAFMJX010000148.1 GCA_017853235.1 Chitinophagaceae bacterium
GGCATGGATTTGAAATGGGGTATCAACGAAAGTTTTACATTGGATGCAACACTCGTTCCAGATTTTGGGCAAGTGATATCGGACAATGTCATTTTGAATCTATCGCCATTTGAAGTTAGATTTCAAGAAAACAGGCCCTTCTTTACAGAAGGAACTGAGCTATTTAACAAAGCAGGATTATTTTACAGCCGAAGAATTGGCCTTACGCCTCGTGGCTATTGGTCTATTAAAGATAGAGTAGCTAATGACCCCAATTTACGCATTATTAATAACCCCGGCCTTACACAGCTTATTAATGCATCCAAGTTTTCTGGTAGAAATAAAAATAATTTAGGTATAGGTGTTTTCAACGCAATCAGTGCGCCTATGAATGCGACAATAGAAAACATTCAGACAGGTAAAAAAGAAACGATTGAAACGGAACCCCTAACAAATTATAATTTGTTTGTTCTGGATCAAGCACTCAAAGGTCGTTCCTCTATCACTTTTACAAATACAAATGTGATTAGAAGCGGAAATGCACGTGATGCAAATGTATCCGCATTAGATTTTGCTTTATTTGATAAAAATAATCGCTACTCTCTTGCTGGAACAGCTAGATACAGTGCTATACAAAGTCAAAATCCATACAACGGCTTCACAACAAGACTTAGTTTTAGAAAGGTAAGCGGGAAAATTCAATACGGAATAACGCAAAGTGTTGAATCGGATCGGTATGACCCCAATGATCTTGGATTTCTACAAGCACCAAATGAAGTAAATACAATCATTAATGCGAGTTATAATCAATTTACACCCACTAAAAACTTTTTGAGTTATCGATATACGATTCGAGCAACTAATTCAAATTTATATAAACCTTTTGCTTGGCGTGAGCTTGAGGTTGCAGCATCAGCATTCTACTTTTTAAGAAACTTCTGGGATATCAATATTCAATATTTGGCAAAACCAATTTGGCAAAATGATTTTTTTGAGTTGAGAACACCAGGAAGAGTTGTAAAAACAATGCCATGGCATTATTTAGGATTCAATGGTAGCTCAGATAGCAGAAAAAGATTCTATGTAGGAATTGAGGGAGGTTATGCCTCAACGCCAGCATTTAAAAATGCGGCATTCCTGCGCTATGAATTTACGTTTCGGTTCCGCTTTACCGACTGGCTGAGTCTTACCTTAAATAGTGAAAGCAAAAAAGATCAAGGAAATGTTGGATACGCATTTAGAAGAGAAGCCAATGGTGAGCCTATTATTGGATGGAGAGATGTTTTGGAACAAACCACTATTCTAACCGGCTTACTAAATTTTACTCCACGTATGTTTTTAACACTACGCGCTAGACATTATTGGAGTCGTGTTACCTATGAAAAGTTCTTTAATGTAGATGCAGATGGTAATTGGATAAATAGAGCGTTTATACCAGGAGTTGATAATAATTATAATGCATATAATCTCGATGTTTTTTACACCTGGGATTTCAAATACGGCAGTCGTCTAATCATCGGATGGAAAAATTGGATGCCACTTGATTATGCTATTGATGGATCTGCTTTTACCAATTATGGGAAAAACTTAAGACAGGTTTTTCAAATTCCGCAAGGAAAAGAATTGACTGCCCGTCTCATCTACTTTTTAGACTATCAAAAACTTAAAAAAAAGTCCTACCCCCGTAACTAATCAGAACAAGCGATACTCACCAGTCAAATAATTATTGGCATCGGCTTCCCTAAATAGAGATTTCTCTTTATCATAATGAAGTGTCTGACCTGCAAATCGTCCAGCAATTACACCCAATAAAATTGTCTCTGTTAATTTAGATGCATATTCAAAGGGGGCTGAGCATGTAGACTTTCCTAAACATGCATCAATAAATTCATGATAATGTCGAGGAGACTCTTTCCCATAATCACGAATAGGTTCTCCTAAACTTTGCGTGGTATCATATTGCGCAATAGAATAATCTACAAATGCCCCATTAATAATCAACTGCGGAAGTTGCATGAAGTGTGGCAATAATAGGCGTTTACCATTTTCACCAATGAACATCGCGCCCTGATCAGGTAGACTGGCATCATTGGGTAAACTTAGTTCTACTGATTTCTCGGGACCTGCCACACCATCGTACCATACCCACTCAAAATGAGAAGTAGTATAAGGTGTGCCATCAAACGTATAATGAACAACATTGCGTTCAGGATAACCATAGCCCGTTGAGGGTCGACAATGATTTGTAATAGTATTGGGTACTCCTAATTCAAGTGCATTATATGGAGTGTCAAAAATATGGACCCCCATATCCCCCAATGTAGCACAACCATAGTCCATTAGTTTGCGCCAATTTCCCGGATGATAATACCCCTTGTTAAAAGGCCTTTCAGCAGAAGTGCCCAACCATAAATTCCAGTTTAATCTTTCAGGGATAGGATCCGCAGTGGCAGGAGGCTTACCATCAAATCCCCAGTTCTTGTTTGACCAGGCAATCACTTTACTAACCTTTCCAATAATTCCTCCGCGGATTAATAAAGTAGCCAATTTGTAATCATAAAAAGAATGTACTTGAATTCCCATTTGGGTAACAACCCCTTTTTCCTGTGCTACGCGACGCATTTCTCTAGATTCTGCTACATAATGTGTCAAAGGCTTTTGGCAGTAAACTGCTTTACGATAATTCATAGCCATCAATGAAGCAGGAGCATGCGTATGATCAGGGGTAGAAACAACAACAGCATCAATTTTTTTATGCATTTTTTTAAACAGCTCTCTGTAATCACTGAATATTTTTGCATCAGGAAAAAGCTGATGCGCTGCTTTTAAATATTCTGCGTCCACATCACATAAAGCTGTCACGCGTACGTTTCCATGTGAAGAAATTGCTTTGAGATCTTCCAATCCCATATTCCCCACGCCAATATGTGCAGTTCGAATAAACCTTTTTTTGTTAGTAGCAGCCCACAAATTTGACATTGGAAGAATAGAAGCACCCATCGCTAAGGTTGTTAATTTAAAAAACTCTCTCTTATTCATATTAAAGCAGCTTTATTTTGATATTGCGAAACCACAAAGAACTTCCGTGATCCTGAAATCCGATATATCCTTTTTTGAATTTCCCATAATCAGGTGCCAAATTCCATTTACCATTTGCTTTTTTGTTTTGCCAATCTGCAGACCATGGTTCAAATCGAACAATCAATTTCCCATTTAACCAATGCTGAACTTCTTTTTCGGTGAAAATAATTCGAGTGGTATTCCACTCCCCGGCTGGGTGCAATACTTTTTGTTTTATATCAGGTTCAAACATTGCATAGTCTGCGCCTGTTGACTGTAAGGGCTGTAGTAAATGAGGATTAACAGTTACGCCTATACTTTTATTGTAAGCAGTGATATCATGAAAATCGGTATAATGCTCGTCATCAATCAATTGGTACTCAGGAGATACCTCTGGAATTCCTCTGTACCCTTCTACAATGTGATAAAAGATTCCGCTATTGCCTCCTGGAGGAATTTTCCATTCCACCACTAATTCAAAATTATCAAACTCTCTTGCCCCATAAATAATATCACGACTTCCTTTATAATCATAGTCCTTTTCCAAAATCATTTTAGTGCTGAATGTCATTTCTCCATTTACAATTCCCCAGCCTGGCGGAAGACCTTTTCCATTGTAAGCTCTCCACCCATCTAAAGAAGTTCCATCGAACAAGGTAATCCATCCCTTGTCAGCATGTGAACGAGAGGATTTACATCCACTCAGGATGAATAAAGAAAAAATAGAAATAATAATTACACGTATCATTTTATAATTCTTTTAATTGAATATTTCTCCAACGAACCTTAATTCCACCACCGGAGTGTATCTGTAACGCAATTCCACCTTCACCTATTCCAATTTTTTCATCTTTTATACTTACCATTTGATGCCCATTCAAATAGGTAACTACCCGATCATCTTCAACATGTATTTTCATTTTATTCCATTCACCCATCTTTAAATATTTTTCGCTAGCTGAATCCGGTTTTATTAACCAACCGCGTCCATAGGATTCATAAATACCGCCCGTATGCTGGCCGTAAGGGGCTACCTCTACTTGCCATCCTCTAATAACTGTTCCCTTTACAGTCGATCTAAAAAAAACACCGCTATTTCCATTTGCTTCTTGCTTGAATTCGAGTTTTAAAATAAAATTCTTGTAAAAATTGTTAGTTGTTAGATAGCCGTATTCTCTATCCGGCCCACTCTCGCAAATCAACTCACCATTTTCAACATACCATTTTTCAGTACCATTAATTTGCCAACCCGTTAAATCTATTCCGTTGAAAAGTTTTGTTTGTGCATTTACATGATAAGAGAGTAAATGAACCGCAGTAACAAATATGATTTTGTTAAGTAATTGTAAATTAAACCGCATCAGCAAGCAATTTAAGAGTCTAATTAAAGTTAAGGGAGTAAACCCATAATTTTAGTAGCTTGCTCAACTAAACTTTTGAACTATTTTACCATCATAGCTGAAATTAAATACTGATTATGAAGCATGTAAGTAATTTCTTGATCTTAGTGGCAGTACTGTCATTTATTTTCAATGGCTATGGATGTAAGAAAAACACTTCTGATACTAATTCCTACACAGCCATTAAAGAAAAGTTTGGAACAAGAATCGACCCCACTAATTTGGCAAATTATGCCAACCAGGGTAAACCTGCTTACATCACAAAGGACAATACCGGATCCAATACAATTGCCAATGCCAAGGCAACTTTAGGAAGAGTACTTTTTTATGATAAACAGCTTAGTATC
>JAFMJX010000149.1 GCA_017853235.1 Chitinophagaceae bacterium
CGAAAAACCAATTAACTTATATAGTACTTATGGGTACTATTTTGGTAAAATATTCTTGAGTCCAAAAAATTCTAATAAGTTGGTTGTTACAGGAGTGGGTATTTTATTAAGTACCGATGGAGGCAAAACTTTTAAGGAAATGGGTAAGGAAAATGTACACTCCGATTACCATTTTGCTTGGATGGATGCTGCGAATGACAGCCACATGATTATTGGTAATGATGGTGGATGTAACATTAGTTATGATAATGGAGATCATTGGTTTAAAGCCAATACACCGGCTGTAGGTCAGTATTATAATATTGCAGTTGATATGGCAAAGCCTTATAATGTTTATGGTGGATTACAAGACAATGGTACTTGGTTTGGTTCTAGTGCTACAAAGGAAAATTATGATTGGTATGATAACGGACATAACCCTTATACTATGATAAATGGAGGTGATGGCATGCAAGTACAAGTAGATTGGAGGGATAACAAAACTGTTTACAGTGGCTCTCAATTTGGAGCTTATTCTCGTCAAAATTTACAAACTAAAGAACGTAAAGGGATTAGACCATCTCGTGATTTAGGAGAACCAGCTTTGAGATATAACTGGCAAACACCTATTTTATTAAGTAAACATAATCAAGATGTTTTTTATTATGCTACTAATAAGTTTCACAGATCTATGAACAAGGGAGATAGCTTAGTGACATTAAGTGCTGATTTATCTACCAATCCAACGCAAGGAGACGTACCATTTGGAACTGCAACTACGATGAGTGAAAGTCCATTACGTTTTGGACTTATTTATGTTGGTACAGACGATGGCAATTTGCATGTTTCAAAAGATGGCGGCTATAATTTTTCTTTAATCAATCAAAAATTACCCAAAGGATTATATGTTAGTCGTGTAACTGCAAGTGCCTACAGCGAATCTAAAGTATATGTGACTTTAAATGGATATCGCAATGATCATTTTGGCTCTTATATTTTTGTAAGTGATGATTATGGTGCTAATTGGAGACAAATCATGAAGGATTTGCCTTTAGAGCCAGTAAATGTAATCACCGAAGATAATATTTCAGCAAATGTATTATATGTGGGAACAGATGCTGGAGTTTACGTAAGCTTAGATGGCGGCGTCACTAGTATGGGATGGAACAATGGATTGCCTAAAGCGGTTCCTGTTCATGATATTGTGATTCACCCAAGAGACAATGAAATTATTTTAGGAACACATGGCCGTAGTTTATATGTTGCTAAATTGGATGATTTACATAAACAAGTATCTGCTAAAAAATAAACTTAGTATTTACAATAATATTACAACATTCATCATGTTTATTTAAAAAAGAGTCCCGCCCCAAAAATTGGGGCGGGACTCTTTTTTTTAAAAATTTTTATTTATTAAAATAAGGTGTTTCAATATCTGATACCAATTCTTTTTGTTGCCAATAAGCTAAGCTTACAATTTTACCGTCTTCGGTTTTTAAAGCACGACCAAAAATAGCATTAATTGGATTGAAACTTATATCGGTCACCCCCACTGTGAAAGTACTAGGAGCTTCAGGGGCAGCAGGTTCTGGTGCAACTTTAGGAGGTGGGCTGGCTTGTACCTTAACCGTATAATTATTTAAAGACAATAGGTTTTGTAAAAATTGAACACGTTCTACGTTCACATTTTTTTCCACTATGCCACATTTAACGCCATCTACTTCTTCAAACTCATGATTTTTATTGATTGCCATAATGATATCTTTTATAAACTAATACTTAATGATTGAATATAATCGTAAATGTAGGTAACAAAGCTGGTGAGAATAATGCCAGCCACACAAATAAACATGGCCACTTTAGGATATGTTGGAATGGGGATAGTTTGTAATGGTGTTTCATTTTCGTCCATAAATATTGCTTTAACTACTTTTAAATAGTAGTAGAATGAAATCACCATATTAAAAGCTGCAAAAGCAATAATCCAATAATTACCATTGGCAGCACCTGACATTAATAAAAATAGTTTTCCAAAAAATCCAGCTGTAGGCGGTACTCCTGCTAATGAAAATAAGGCGATGGTTATGACCCAAGAAAGTGTAGGGTTGTTTTTATAAAATCCTTTAAAGTCATGGATGTTTTCTTTTCCAGTGACTGCACTCACTAAGGATAAAACTCCAAAAGCAGCTAGGTTAGAAAAAACATAGATGATGATAAAATAAACCAAAGAGCTAAAACCTTGTTGAGAGCTTCCTGAGATACCTATTAAAATAAAGCCCACTTGAGCAATAGATGAAAAGGCTAAGAAACGTTTTAAATTTTCTTGTCTTAGAGCAAATAAATTTCCGATTAAAATGGTTACTAAAGCAAGTAATATTAAAATCACATACCACATACTTGCCATAGGTGTAAATACTTTGTACAATAAAGCAGTGAAAGTAAATAATACCGCTGCTTTAGAGATCACCGATAAAAATGAAGTCACTGCTACAGGAGCGCCTTCATAAACATCTGCGGTCCATAAGTGAAAAGGAACTGCCGAAATTTTAAAAGCAAATCCAGATACAAATAGTATAAATGCAAATATTTGTAAGGGTGAATAAATTAAGTGAACAGGTAATTCATTAAAAATTAAGGTACTTGTTGTGCCGTATAAAAAAGAAATGCCTAATAGTAACAAACTAGATGAAAAAGCAGATGATATGATTAATTTAAAAGCCGCCTCGGAAGATTGCCTTTTAGTTAAATCAAAATTGGCAGCTGCTGCTAATGGAATGGTGGACATTTCAAGTCCTAAATAAAACATTAACAAGTTGCCACTTGAAATTAAAAAGAACATTCCTAGCAACGAAGTCAACAATAAAATATAAAACTCAATGACATGTTGATGTGACTTCAACCATGCATATGATTGCATAGAAATAATCAAAATAGCCAAGTTTAAAATATTTTTTTCAAGAACAATAAGTTTGCTGGTGGCAAACATGCTATTAAATAGCGCTCCTTCTAGCATGGGAACAAATCCTGCAGCAAAATTGAGGCACAGGAGTAAATTAATGATATGAAGTATGCTTTCATTGCTTCTGTCTTTACCTAATTTAATAAAGAGTAAAATAAAAATCAAAGCACTAATTAATAATTCCTGTCTCAATAATATAAAAAAGTTATTTATCATCATTCAAATCATTTAAGGGTAATGGCTTTTCCAATTTGCAACATTAAATTGTCGGTACTGGGTCCTATTAAATTAGTGATTAAAAAAGGAGCCATACCAATGATTACAATTCCGGTTATTAAAAGAACAGCTGCTAATTTTTCGTTCCAAGTAGCGTCAAATAAAACTTCATGTTCTTGATGAATTGGCCCCATAATACTTTTGCCAGTAGCTCTTAGAATATAAACTGCAGTGACAACAATAGAGGCTGCAGATACAATAGTAGCCAATCGATACATTCCATCCACATTTTGCCAGGAACCCATAAATACAGTCATTTCTGCAACAAATCCACTGAATCCAGGTAAACCTAAAGAACACAAGCCAGCTATCACAAATGTGGTTGCTATAAATGGCATTACTTTTAATAAACCACCTAATTGAGCCACCATTCTGGTGTGTGTGCGACTGTAAATCATACCTATTGCAGCAAAAAATAAGGCTGTCATTAAACCGTGTGATACCATTTGAATCACAGCTCCGTTAATAGAAGTTTTAGTGAGCATTCCAATTCCTAAAATAACAAAACCACAATGGCTAATAGAAGAATAAGCGTTGATGTATTTTAAGTCAGTTTGCATCATGGTCGCAAAAGCGCCATATATAATGGCAATGGTTGCTAATAAAATGATGATCCAAGAATAAGAGTGTGCTGCGTCTGGCATCAAATAAGTAGCCACTCGTAAACAACCATATCCACCCAATTTCATTGAAATGCCAGCTAAAAACATGGAAGCTGCAGTTGGAGCAGAAGCATGACCATCAGGCACCCAAGTATGGAATGGAAACAAAGCAGCAAATATGCCAAATCCTAAAAACGCAAAAGGGAAAAAGAATAATTGTACTTGTAAAGGAATTTGCATTTTAGCAATTTCCATGATATCAAAAGTGTGGGTGTTGTAATAAATACCCATTAACCCTACAAACACCAAAGCCGAACCTGCCATAAGCATTAATGCCAATTTCATGGCACTATTCGTTTTATTACCGCTTCCCCATATGCCAATCAATAAAAATTTTGGAATTACAGCAATTTCCAAAAAGAAAAATAAAGTAAATAAGTCCAATGAAATGAAGAAACCGTAGGCGCCCATACTCAACAACACCAATAGAAAAAAGTATTCCTTGCTTAAATTCTCCATACTCCATGACACTAAAATTCCTGCTACAACAATTAAAGAAGTCAACAAAATCATGGCAATAGAAATTCCGTCTACTCCTACATGGTAATTAATATGTAAAGGAGCAAACCAACTAGCGTTATATTCAAACAACATTGGAGAAATATTGCCGTTGCCTTTGCTTTGTAAAAACGCAAATAATAAGTTAGCTGCTAATCCTAATTGAACCAATGAACCTATAAAAGCAATTGCTCTTATTTGTTTTAGCCCACTACCTAATAACACAGCAACTGCAGTAAGTAAAGGAACCAGGATTAATAATGATAAATTCATATAATTAGTTTATTTCCAGATATAAATAAATAATAAGGACAAAATAACAATGCCACCAAAAAAGTATAAGGTATAGGATTGTATTTTCCC
>JAFMJX010000150.1 GCA_017853235.1 Chitinophagaceae bacterium
TAAGTATCGTCAACAATTTTGGTAATAATTGGAATAAGATAAAAGTAGTCACACAAGAATTTAAATGGAACTCCTCTCCTAATTTAAAGAACAAATTAAATTGGACCGCTGGCGCTTTTCTTTTCTATCAAGATGCTCCCACAAAACAAGCCACCAGATTTGGGAAAGATGCTAATATGTTAATGATTGGAGATTCTTTATTTAGTATCATAAATGAGACCTCTGTACAAAAAAAGGGAATAGCTGTTTTTGGCCAATTAAATTATACATTTCATCCCCAATGGCAACTAACATTAGGGATTAGAAATGATTATGAAAAACAAAACCAAACAGTTGCTGGATATTACCAACATGATCCAAGCCCAAGTAACATCAATATTTTCCCTGTTACTCAAGGAGACATACAATTTAATTCCTTGTCTCCTAAAATTGCTCTTCAGTACCAAGTATCCTCACAAAGCATCATGTATGTTCAATACAGTCAAGGATATCGAGTGGGTGGATTATCTCCTTTATCTTCAGATCCTTCTCAACCTCCCTTAATTTCTTATTTGCCCGAACATAGCCAAAATTACGAATGGGGTATAAAAAATAGTTGGATGCAAGACAGATTAAGACTCCAACTTTCTTTATTCATGACTAAAGTAAATGATGCTCAAGTACCTACTTTAATTTTACCAGATGCAATCACAGTGATACAAAATATTGGTAAATTAAAAAGTCAAGGAGTTGAACTTGAATTATATGCCCAACCTAATAAGGGTTTAAAATTGAGTTATCATGGTGGTATCACCGATGCTAGTTATTTAAAAACCGGTATGCATCCTGTTTTCACCCCAAAATATAGCCAATCCATCACCATACATTATGACTTTTTAAGTACAATGAACAGTTCATTTTATTTACAAACACAAATGCGATGGATAGGAGATACTTATTTTGATGTAAAAAATGAGTTGAAGCAAAGCTCTTATTTTGTTGAAGATTTTAATATAGGATGGAATTTAAAAGCAAACAATATCTCTATTTGGAGTAAGAATATTTGGAACAAAAAATACATTGCGTATGCTTATGACTTTGGAGCCATCCATTTAGGAGACCCTTCCCTATTTGGAATAAGTCTTTCCCGAAAATTTTAATAAAAACAATGCAAATGGAGTAAATTGCAGCTTCAAAATTAAAATCAAATGATACCTGTAAAATCTTACGCAGCCACTGCACCAACAAGCCCTTTGGCCCCTTATGAATTTAATCGTAGAGCAGTTGGTGAAAATGATGTTCAGATTGATATTTTATATTGTGGAGTTTGCCACAGCGATTTACACCAAGCAAGAGACGAATGGGGAGGTTCACAATATCCTATGGTTCCCGGTCATGAGATTGTTGGAAAAGTAATCAACGTAGGATCCAATGTTACTAAATTTAAAGTGGGTGATATTGCTGGAGTGGGTGTTATGGTTGATAGTTGTAAAACTTGTAAAAGTTGTACATCCAATTTAGAACAATATTGTTTAGAAGGATTCGTAGGTACTTATAACAACAAAGAAAGAAATAGCAACGAGATCACTAAAGGTGGCTATTCCACTCAAATTGTAGTAGATGAATATTATACCTTTAAAATTTCACCAAATTTAAATTTAGCAGCAGTAGCACCATTACTTTGCGCAGGTATTACCACTTACTCTCCATTAGTTTATGCGGGTGTTAAAAAAGGTATGAAAGTTGCTGTGATAGGTTTGGGCGGACTAGGCCATATGGGTGTGAAATTTGCAGTATCCTTTGGTGCTGAAGTATCGGTAATAAGTACTTCTCCTTCAAAAGAAGCAGATGCAAAAAAATTAGGTGCGACTCATTTTATCGTAAGTCAAGATGAGCATCAAATGAAACAATATCAAGGATATTTTGATGTTATTTTAGATGCCGTTTCAGCAAACCACGATTACACCACTTATTTAAATTTATTAGGGGTAGATGGTAAATTAATGGTAGTTGGATTGCCTACCCATCCACCAGCATTAACTCCTTTTTCTATCGTCACCCACCGCAGAAGCGTGATAGGCTCTTGTATTGGCGGCATGAAAGAAACCCAAGAAATGTTGGATTATTGTGCAAAACACAATATCGTATCGGAAATAGAAGTGATTCCGATGCAAGAAATTAATAATGCATATGAAAGAATGTTAAAAGGTGATGTGAAGTATCGATTTGTAATTGACTTAGCTTCTCTAAAATAATAATTCACTCATACAATAATATCCTAAAAGGCTTCATCACAAATGAAGCCTTTTTTATGTAATAATTGTTTAGTTTTGACACACACCATGAGAAAGTATTATTATTTATTCCTATTTATTATAATTCCGGCTATGACATGGTGTCAAATTACGCCAATCCATAAAATTACCGGCACCATTTTGGGTAATCTTCAAGACGGGAAAACTGGAAAAGCCATTCAAGGTGCCAATGTCACACTTTATTTAAAAGAGAATAAGAATATATTTAAAAACAGCATCACTGATAAAAATGGTGAATTCATATTTGATAAAATTAATTTTGGTTATTATCAATTATCCATAAAAATGATTGGTTACGGGCAGTATCAATTAGACAGCTTATGGTTAAGATCCGAAAAAGATGAAATTTACTTAAGTGATATTCAATTAAAAGATTCCTCCAATGCTTTGAATGAAGTTGTAGTGTATGCCGAAAAAAAATTAATTGAAGAAAAAGACGGCGTACTCACCTACAATGTTGCAGAGAGTCCGCTCAATAATGGATCTAGCACCTCAGACATGTTAAAAAATATTCCATTAGTGAACGCCAATCCTGATGGAAGTATTTCTGTTAAAGGAAAAGGGCCCTTAATTTTAATTGATGAAAAACCTACCAATTTAAACGCACAACAATTAGCAGATCTTCTTGAAAGTTTACCCGCAAATATGGTTGAAAAAGTAGAAGTCATGCAAACACCCCCTCCTGAATATGCCACTTATGATGGAAGTGTGATTAATATTGTAACCAAAAAAGGCAGAATAGGTTTATACCAACGTTATGCAATTAGTGCTGGTACGAGTGGATCTAAAGCAATCAGCTCTCATGTCAATTACAAATCCAACGGATTTTCCTTTAACAGCAATTTTAATTTAGGAAATAATAAAGCCATAGGAAATTCATGGTCTCATCGAAAAAATACCTTTAGCGATTCCGTAAATTATTTATACAACGAAAGCGCTTATATCAATAAAAGCATTAACCCATCTTTACGTTTACAAGCAAGCATAGATTACAACAAACAAAGTAATTCCGATTTCGTGTATCAAGGTAATCTTAATTATATTGATAACACCAGTCACACTTTGTACAGTAATTTGAACAACCAAATGAAAGTATGGAAAGCCAGTAATAGAAATGTAAATTATGATGGTAATACCTATAGTCACGGGTTGACTGGTTCCTATATGTGGAAATCAAAAACGGGGCTTGAAAAAATTCAAATATATTCAGGCATTAATTTTAGCAAAAATGTAAATAATAAAAGTTTTTATCAACAATACTTATTGAGTGATTTACTGCCCACTGGTTTAGATTCTACACAAAATCAACTTATGGACAATTACGCTACCTCCTATTATATTAGAAGCAATTACACTAGACCCATTCATTCTAAAGGAAATATCTTATTTACAAGTGGTATTTCCTTTAGTGAAAATGATTATCATAACATCTTAAATGCCAATTTCTTAAATAAATTAGACAGCAATTTTTACCCAAATGAACTATTGAATAGTGATTTCTTTTTTTACCAAGGTATTGTAACAGCTCGCTTGGGCATTGTGTTTATTTTACCAACAGGTTGGAGAATTACCATCAATGAACAAGGAGAATACACCAATACTCAATTTCGTTTTATCAAAGGAAATATACCTAACTCCACTGCAGACTATTGGAGATTCTTGCCCAGCATCACTATCAGAAAAGAATTTAACAAGCAATTCAATAGTAGTTTTACATATCGTGAAACCATTCGTCGTCCAGGCATGACCGAACTTAATCCTAGTATTGATTATACTGATGTATACAATATTCGTTTTGGAAACCCCTTTATTCAACCCACACTGACACAAAATTTCGAATTCAATCTTAGTTATAGCAAGCCTAAATTTAATTTGAATACCACTTATGGTTATAATAAAATAAATGACGTATTTAGTTCTGTTCGCACCCTTCTGACTACGGGAAAAACTCAAACCACTTACCAAAATATTTCAGATCAGGATGAATACCATGCCAATATATGGAGTGGTATAAATGTCAGCAATAAATTCAAATTAAATATTAGCTCTGGAATAAATTATAACAAGTACAGTCCCATTGAAAAATTATTATATAAATATATTGATGGAAGTTCCTATTACGCTGGATTAAATTACAGCTATATGCCCAATAATTTAACCATGATTGAGGCAAGTAACAAATACAATAACTTCGCTTCTCCTCAAGGAAAAACAAGAAGTAATATTAGTATGTCATTTAGTTTACAAAGGAAGTTAATGAATAAGCAATTAGTCCTTAATCTTGCAGCCATTGATCCGTTTGGATTAACTACTTATACCGGATATACTGCCGGAAGCAACTTCACTATTGACAGTTATAGCCAAAACAATATTAAAAATTTCAGATTTACAGTAAGTTATAATTTCAATAAGAATTATACAAAGAAAGTAAAAGGGTA
>JAFMJX010000151.1 GCA_017853235.1 Chitinophagaceae bacterium
CTGATCCATTGCCCAAGCCGCTTCTTTCAAATCTAAATTTCGCAACACCAAAATTGCTTGCTTCCTAACATCGATGGATTGTCCAAATACAAATTCAGATTGAATACAACCGATCAGAAAAAATAAGATGAAAGAAAATCTACCCATGTTTAGATTTCAGCATTTATATTAAGTAAATATAACTATACCTTTTTTTCCTCTTTATATCTTATTTTGAGTAAAATAATCAAAAATGGAAGTTCATCACCCACATCATCCTACACATAAAAAGAAATGGTCAGAATAAATCATTGAGTTTGTGATGTTGTTCACAGCAGTAACACTTGGATTTTTTGCTGAAAACATCAGGGAGGGTATTGCCGAAAAGCACAAAAAGCAAGAGCTATTAGCTGCAGTAGTGCACGATTTTAAAACTGATAAATCTGAAATAGAAAGACATCGTGTTATGGTAAAAAGAAGACTTGCGAATTGTGAAAATTTCCAGAGACTTCTTGAAATGGATGAATCTCAAATTAATAAAATTGACTTTTACCGTACTGCAATCTGGCATGCAGAAAACAAAGATTTAATACTCAATGAAAAAGCCAGGAATGACGCCGAAGCGAAGGGTTATTTTACGAATGAGGAGATCAGTGAATTATCAGTTATATTAAACAAGTTTAATTATTATTATAACGACTATAAAGAACTTAATCTAGGATGTTTGGAATCTTGTAAACGCTATTATGCAAATATCATTCCTGAATTATTAGATTCAAAGCTGGTATTAAAAGCTGATTTTATTTGGCAAGAAAATTCTACTACTACTGATAAAGATTTTCAAGGTAGATTAAGTAAAACAATAGATAAAAGTGTTAAGAATAAAATCTTATTTGATATTTGGTCTAGAAAAACACTCTTGATACTGGAGTTAAACAATTTTGATACACTTAATGCCTATGCAGATAAGGCTATTGCTATTTTGACATCTGAAAAGTTAAGACATTAGAAAAAAATATACTTAAGATTATTCTTCAATCATCAATGCACTGGTGATCTTTGCCAAACGCTTGAGTGCCCCTTGAGATTGACCGATAATAAACGCATCATATACTCTTTTCTCCTGAAGTAAACTTTCATACATTTTATTTCCCCTTAAATTTTTTTCTAACTCTTGAGGATTGAATTTATAAACCTTTTCCTGATTCTGTACATTGATAACATTGGTAGTTAAAGTTGCATTTTGTTTATAAATATCACTTAAACGATTTGAAAGATTAATGCATAAGTCAGTTGTAATTTTGAAATCATTATATCGATCATAGTGTTTTAAGATATTAGACAATAACTCATGGTCTTCAATTAAATATAATTTGCCCGCTCCCTTAAGGGCTTCGATTTCTGCTGTGCTACTGGCAAAAAATGTAAAAACCAGTGATCGGCTAACATTCACGATAAGTGAGTCTGGTGTTAATTCAATTTCTCGTTTGGACCATCTGGTTAATATACTATCCGCATCCATTGCTTTTTTATGATACTTGATATTATAAGCCAAATCAGAACTATCTCTTCTTAATTCTGTAATCATTCTCCTCACAACACCTTTTGCTTCCTTATGATGTTGAAAATATTCAACCAATCTTTCTGCAGTTACTGCAAGTGAAATACCAATTACAATAACTAAAATTTCTTCAATAAAACCAGAAACGAATTTGGGTTTGTGGATTTCCATAACTAAAAATTAATGAAGGTTTTTATTATCAAATTATTCTTCTTCAAAATAAAGTGGACAAATATTGTATTGCTATAATAAATGCCTCCTATTCGGTTAACAGATTTTATTTTAAGTTAACTCTTTACTTTCAACCACTCTACACTTATCCTAAAACATGAATAATTCAAGTTATGAATATGAAGCTAAATCCCAAAAAAAAGTGGAGCTTTCTTTCCACCACAGATAAGTATCCCTTGTAAGTGATTGACCTACAACGAATATTAAATTCTTTGTAAATGATGTTTAGTCTTTGTAATTTAAAAGAAATATGTAAGATGATTCTTTCAAATAAACTTGGTAATCCTCTAACTCCACAGTTTTGTAATTTCTACAATTTTATTTAAAACTTTCATTTTCCGCATCCGACATCATGGAACAGATTTTAATCATTGTTGGTGTTTCCTTTGGAGTGGTAATGTATACTTTATCCAATCTTTTTGAAAAACTAAAACGATGATTCCCAGAAGCTCTTAGGTTCCCATAACATCATTTCAGATAGACATATTATCCTGATCTAGAAACTTGATTTAGAAGAAAATATTTATGTTTAGTGAACTTGATCTTTCAAGCATATATATTAAACAAAATACCAACCTCAATGATACCAAAAATTTAACAATAGAATTTGAACTTAACACTTCAATTGTGGTTTAACAATGAAAAGAAATTATGAAAATCAAAGCATTTATTTTTTCGTTAATTGCAATTGTTGCAATCAATCAAAGCATCGCTCAAAAAACAGTTGTTGAGGTTGCAGTTGGATCACCAGCACATACAACCTTGGTTGCTGCTGTAAAAGCAGGCGGACTTGTTGAAACGTTGCAGGGTGCAGGTCCTTTCACCGTATTTGCTCCAACCAATGATGCATTTGGAAAACTTCCAGCAGGTACTGTTGAATCTCTTTTGAAACCAGAAGCTAAAGCAACACTTGTTAAAATACTCACCTACCACGTTGTAGCTGGTAATTTTGAAGCAGGTGCTGTTATAAAAGCAATTGAAGCTGGTAAAGGTTCTGCAAAACTTAAAACGGTTAGCGGTGGAACACTTACTGCATCACTAAAAGATGGTAAAGTAATATTAACAGATGAGAATGGTAAAACTTCTACTGTTGTTGCTGCCGACCTAAAATCTGGTAACGGCGTTGTGCATGTTATTGATGCTGTTGTTCTTCCAAAATAATAGTAAACTTCTTCATGTAAATAAGGGGTCTCATCAAGTGAGACCCCTTATTTTTTTAAAGCCATGTTCAACTATATAAATATCTGTGAAACTGACACTATTTATCTATTTGTTTTGGTTTGCTTGATAGCAAAATAAAATCCAATACTAAATAGTATGGTGATCACTCATGCAACTTGTTAAATGATCGAAAAGAATATGTTTAATCAATTTACTGACATAACTTACATATCAAATAATAAAAATGAATTTAATTCTTAGCTTCTTTATATTACATTGGTTTCTTTCATTATTTTTCCATACTTTCTTCTTACACAGATTTGCATCACATAAAATGTACGAAACAAGTAAAAACTGGGAACGTTTCTTTTACTTGTGTACATGGCTATTTCAGGGTTCTTCATATCTTGTTCCAAGAGCATACGCTGTTATGCACAGAATGCATCATGCATACAGTGACACTGAAAAAGACCCACACTCCCCTCATTTTTTCAAAGACATTTATGATATGCTAAAGAATACTGTTATCATCTACCGATCGTTCTTGTTAAATAAAAATATACCTAATGAGGAGTTTACCAAGGATTATTTACCTGTATGGGGTAGACTTGACAGGTTTGGACATCACACAATTACAAGGCTATCATTTATTATAATCTATACACTTATATATTGGTTCTTTGCACCCAGCTTTTGGTGGTTTCTTCTCTTACCAATTCATTTTTTAATGGGGCCAATTCAAGGTGCAATAGTCAATTGGTGTGGGCACAAATATGGGTACCGTAATTTTAATAGTGATGATCATAGCAAAAATACCGGTCCATTTGGATTCATCTTGCTTGGAGAACTTTTTCAAAACAATCATCACCATTCAAAAACTGATGCAAATTTTGCAAAAAAATGGTTTGAATTTGATTTAACTTATCAAATAATGCGTGTGTTGAATTTTGCTGGTATCATAAGACTGAATAAAGTAAGTCAATCTATTATGAATTGAACTATGGTATAGGGCATCTATCAATGCTAATCAAATGGAACATACTTGCTATAAGAGATTTTCTTGCAATAAGCTTAAAATATTTGCTACCTTCTACTTATATAAATAACATGGGATTTCACATCAATAAAAAGATTGAAGCGAAAAGCATTTCAAAAAATACCAAAGGTATTGCTCAGTCAGGGACTTCAAAGTTTATAACAAAATCCAATAGCAAATCATCTGGTGGCATAAAGAAGCCAATCAAAACAGGTGGTGCTAGAGGAAGTTAATTTTACTTTCTCCCTCTCCTCATTTATTTTATAGGATAGATAAGTCGAATCAAGAGACTGGAAGGGAAATCCAAAAATTGTGCACCTTTCTGTATGACATAAATTATTAATATTTTCAGATAATCTGGGAACTTGTTGCCAATGCTTTAATGATTAAATTTGTATCTCAAGCCAACTTATGAGAAACACTTTTATCCTAATTGGAATAATTTTATTTTTATCATGCAAAAAAGTTGAAGTAGTAAGTGAAACAAATAATACCAATCCAACTCCTACACCAACACCGACTCAACCAGCCTGTACTTTCCCAACCATTTCAGAAATAAATAAAAAAACAAGTCATTACAAAAAGTTTAGTCTTCAATCATATGACTATTATCTTAATACTAATAATGTATTTAACAAATTACTTTTCGCAAGATCATTTATAGACATTAATAAAAATTCGACAGCAGATTTTATTGCTGCATCAACATATTGGCCAGGATATAGAAAGGGAGAATTATATATTGTCAT
>JAFMJX010000152.1 GCA_017853235.1 Chitinophagaceae bacterium
CACTTTTATTCGCTACACCTTTTTTTGTTTTTTTTGGATGGTTGTCTGACCAAATCGGTAGAAAGTGGATCATGCTTACAGGCATGCTCTTAGCAGTGATTTGTTATCGACCGCTATATAGTGCTATGTATGAAATTGGGATTAGTGCTGGGAATGGTGAAATAAAACCAGGCCTTTTATTGAATGATTTTCAGTTCTGGAAAATGGTACTTCTTGTATTTATCCAGGTATTGTTTGTGACAATGGTCTATGGGCCTATCGCTGCTTTTTTAGTTGAACTTTTTCCTACTCGAATTCGCTATACTTCTATGTCATTACCTTATCATGTGGGTAATGGAATATTTGGGGGAATACTGCCTGCGATTGCTACCTACTTGTCAGCAAGAGCAATACAATTGAATGAGACGGCCATTAAAAATGGCGTGATACCTCCTTATAAAGAGCCTTATTTAGAAGGACTCTGGTATCCCATCGTAATTGCAGGAATTAGTTTTGTAATAGGAGCGCTCTATATTAAAGAAAGAAAAAACCCAACCGAGTAATTTATGAATCAGCTAAAAAAATATCTGGGTATAGTTTGGATTATAGTGGGATTAGCGGCTGGTTATTATTTATTAATCTCTCAAGCGATTCCAAAATTTACAAGTGCTCAGGCAGAAGATAGAATACCAGCCATTATTTATGCATTCATTTTAACTCCACTTATTGTAGGTAGTTTTTTGATTTTTGGATTCTATGCATTAAAGGGTGAGTATGATGAGGCTGATTGAGTAATTTTGCAACATGAATGAATCTCTGTCTCGCTATTGGTATTTAGTTCAACAAGTAGGTAGTCGATATTACCTAGTGGCTGGTTTGGCTTTTCTATTGTTTTACATATTGAGAAGGTCCTCTATTGAGCATAAAAAGATTCAATTAAAATTTCCTGCTAATAAGGATTACCTACGAGAAATCTTTTATTCCTCTTTTACGATTTTTCTTTTTGCCTTGATACCTGCATTGATTGTGTTCAATCCAGCGGTTCGGCCCTACACACAATTATATGCCACTGTTGCCGAGCGAGGTTGGTTATATTATATAGGACTCTTTCCGGTTTTATTCTTTGTTCATGATACCTATTTTTATTGGATTCATCGGTTAATGCATCATCCTCGTTTATTCAAGTGGTTTCATCTGGTTCATCATCGCTCTACGAATCCCTCTCCTTGGGCAGCTTATGCGTTTCATCCACTTGAAGCAGTATTGGAAGTCGGCATATTTGCCTTATTTCTCTTTATATTTCCTATTCATCGTACGCATTTAATTATTTTCTTCTTTTTGTCTATTGTTTATAACGTGTATGGTCATTTAGGGTGGGAGTTGTATCCTAAGGGATTTCAAAAAACCTGGATCGGGAAATGGATCAACACCTCAATCTCTCACAATCAGCATCATAAATACTTTACCGGTAATTATGGCTTGTATTTTTTGTTCTGGGATCGCTGGATGGGAACGTTGCGTCCGGAATATGACTCTTCTTTTGATGAGGTAACCTCACGATAATTCTATTAACTTATTATCCTATGCAAAAGACTGTGCCCGCTTTGCCTCATCTTCGCTCGCAATTTTTATTGCGGTCCGATATTACTTATTTAAATTTTGGTTCTTTTGGGGCTTGTCCCAAACCAATCTTTGACCGTTATCAGCAATATCAATTAGAGTTGGAACAAGAGCCAGTACAATTTATTGTTCAGACTGGCTTAGATTATTTGGCAACATCGCGTCAAGCACTAGCAACTTATTTACATGCGGATGCGGATGATTTGGTATATGTGGTCAATCCATCACATGCTGTTAACATTGTTGCCAAAAGCTTATCACTTAAACCTGGTGATGAAGTATTAACAAGCAGTTGGGAATATGGAGCTTGCGACAGAACCTGGCAATATTATTGTGATAAATCTGGAGCCTCTTATATCAAACAACCAATTCGACTACCTATTGAAAGTGCCGAGGATTTTGTTGCTCAATTCTTAAAAGGAATTTCAGATAAAACAAAATTGATTTTTCTTAGTCATATCACGAGTAGTACTGCATTACGATTTCCTGTAGAGTTAATAATAAAAGAAGCTACTAAACGAGGTATATTAACTTTTATTGATGGGGCACATGCGCCGGGACAAATTCCGCTCAATTTAACTAGTCTTGGGGTCGACTTTTATACAGGAGCATGTCATAAGTGGATGATGACGCCAAAAGGAAGTAGTTTTTTATATGCAAAAAAGTCCAAACAAAGTTTATTAGATCCATTGGTAATCAGCTGGGGATATAATAGCGACCACCCTTCTCACTCTCGTTTTTTGGACTATCATCAAACGCAGGGTACACGAGATTTTTCTGCTTTTTTATGTATTCCTGCTGCACTTGAATTTATGCAGCAGAATAGTTGGGAGCAGGTATCTGCAGCTTGTCGAGCATTAGTTCTTGATAATGCGCCTCGTTTTTATGAATTACTGGGTGCAAAGCCATTGGCTCCTTTGCGAGAGGAGTTTATACTTCAGTTATGCAGTTTTCAATTACAAACTAATGATGCAGAGCGAATCAAGTCAATTTTATTCAATGAATACAAAATTGAAGTGCCTGTGATGCGACATGGCGACAAGGTATTTTTGCGATATTCCATACAGGCATTTAATTCGCAGGCTGATTTAGATCAGTTATATAATGCACTGGCAGCTATTAAAAATCAATTTTGAAAACTATCGTCTTCTTAATTTTGTGTACTTAACTACTTAATTATGCGATCTCTACTTTTATTAACGCTGTTTTTTGTATCAACCTCTTTTGCTACTAAAATTGATCCTACAACTATTTTGGGAGTATGGAAAACGGGGGAGGGAACTGCGCACATACAAATTGTCCAAAACGGAAGCACCTTTCAAGGTAAAATCATTTGGCTGAGAGATCCCATTGACCCTGTTTCGGGTAAGCCAAAGACAGACCAAAAGCATCCAGATTCAAAAGTGCGTAACCGGCCCATCATAGGGTTAACGAATGTATGGGGTTTTACCTATAAAGGGGATGGTGTGTGGGAAAATGGAAAGATCTATGATCCAAAAAATGGTAAAACGTATGATTGTATTATCAAGCTAAAAGATAATAATACGTTAAGTGTCCGTGGATATATAGGAGTTACATTAATTGGACGGACTGATTTGTGGACGCGTCAAGCTAATTGATTTCTATTTTATAAAATTATTGTATAGCACATTCAGTGTTGAACTTAAGATGGTTGGGTAGCCATCTTTGTATATGATTTTACTTCCATTACAAATTACTACTAACCCAAATTTTTGTTTCGGGTTAAAAAAGAAGGCGCTGTTCAATCCATAGGCTGATCCGGTATGTCCAGTCAACTCAACTCCTGGGATTAGTTTATTCGTTTTCCATAGGGCTAATCCATATTGATCGATTCCATCTAACGATAAAGGAGTTTGCATCAGTTTTGACGTTTTTTTACGAAGAATTCTTCCTCCTTCATATTTGCCATATCTGCTATGCATGAGCATATACTTTGCAAGTCCTTCTGCGGCTATTTTCATGCCTCCTGTTGGTGAAAAAATGGGGGTGCTTCTTCCTAATTTATAGGTAGCCAGCTCTGTGGCCCTAGATGCATATGCTCCGGGATTGGGGTTGAATTTTTCTTCTTTTGCATTGAACTCATAGAGCATAGCAAATTTTGTCTGATTAAGTGAGTCAATATTGTATCCTCCTTCTATGCCAAGGGGGTTTAAAATTTGTTTTTTTATGTACGAGTCGAAACGTTCTCCAGTTAGCCGCTCTAGTATAGTTCCTGCCATATTAAAATTCAGGTTACAATATTGATAACCTTCTCCAGGTGCATAGGTATTATAGCATTTTTGATAATTATTACTCGTTGACGGATCTACTACATCTAAATTAAAATAGCCCTGGCTATCGTTTAAAGAAGATCGATGAGATAATAACATACGCAGCGTAATCACTATTTCCGGATGGTTGGGGTTTCGAACTGTAAACCCTATCAAATTACTCACGTCATCATCTAAAGAGATAAGTTTTTTTTCAGCTAATTGTAAAAGTGCAGTGGCTGTAAATGATTTTGAAATCGAGGCGATTCGAAAGAGATTATCATTTTGAAGTAGTCTATTTTCTTCTTTGTTTTGGTAGCCAAAGGACTGCGTATAAATAATTTTATTATTTTTTACTACTGCAACCGCTAGGCCTACTGCAGGGTAAGAAGTAATGATTTGTTCTAGTTGTTGCTTAATTGTCAATTCTTGGCAAAGCGCCTGAAATGAAAACACTAGCAGTAGCAATAAGCCTTGAGATCTTTTCATCTTTATTTTGTTTGTTGTGATGAAAATTGGCGGATGCCTTCAACTAAAACATCTAAGTCTTTTGTTGTGGTATATACATTAGGGGTTATTCTGACACCTTTGATGTTTTCCCATTCAATTGCTACAGTGTGTATTTTGTAGTTGTTCAAAAGAAACGAATCTAACTCACTTGGCTTTTTCCCCTCTATGCCAACGTTTCCAATCGCACATCCCCATTTGGAATTTAATGATGTATTTAGTACAACACCTGGAATAGATTTTACTTTTTCCATCCAATAATTTTTGAGATAGTGCAATCGTTTTTGCTTTCTTTCTATTCCAATCAT
>JAFMJX010000153.1 GCA_017853235.1 Chitinophagaceae bacterium
ACGAATTAGCAATGGAAGCTTATAAAAAAGCAATTAAAGATAAATACCGTTTCTTTAGTTATGGAGATGCGTTATTGTTCATTTAAAATTTTGTCCTAATAAAAAAAGGCCCCGAATCATCGGGGCCTTTTTTTATTTAAAGTAATTTCTATAAATGAAACAAACCTTTATTGATAAGTTGTAAAGTTTTTGTTTTAAAGGAACTTGGAATTAATAAGCTAATATTATGAGGGCTGCCACCATAACTTACCATGGTCACAGGAATTTCATTAATAGCAGCAAACAATTTATTCAATACTGCATCTGTTTTTGCAATTTCATTTCCTACAATGGATACAATTGTTTGATCTTTTTCCACTTCCACCGAAGCAATATTATTTAATTCAGCAATGATTTCACTTAAATGAATATCTGTATCAATGGTAACCGATACAGCGACCTCCGAAGTGGTAATCATATCAATGGGTGTTTTATATTTTTCAAAAACCTCAAATATTTTTCTTAAAAAACCATAAGCCAAGAGCATCCTAGTACTTTTAATTTTCACCGCAGTAATTTGATCTTTTGCAGCCACTGCTTTTACCCCCGTACTGCCTGCTTCTTTTTTAATGACAGTGCCTGCTGCTTCAGGTTGCATGGTATTCAATAATCTTACAGGAATATTTTCCTGTTGTGCAGGCCAAATACAAGTAGGATGTAAAATTTTAGCTCCAAAGTATGCCAACTCAGCAGCCTCATCAAAACTTAATTGTTCAATGGCAACAGTTTTATCCACTACCCTGGGATCATTATTATGCATTCCGTCAATGTCTGTCCAAATTTCACACACTGAAGCTTTAACTGCTGCAGCAACTAAAGAAGCAGTATAGTCACTTCCTCCACGCTTTAAATTATCTACCTCTCCTTTTGCATTTCTACAAATATAACCTTGCGTGATAAATAATTTTTTTGTTCCATGTGCTGCCAATACCCCTTTTATTTTTTCTGCTATCAATGATAAATCTGGCTCATCATTTGCATCTAAACACATAAAATCAAGTGCAGGTATTAAAACATGTTCAATATTTTCTTGTTCTAAATACAAAGAAAATAATTTAGTACTCATTAATTCACCCTGAGCTAAAATATCTTTATTCAAAGCATCACTTAATGAAATGCGTTGTGTGATTCTCAAAAACTCAAAATGTTCTTTAATTAATTCTTCCCCTTTATTTTTTGGAGCCTCCTTTTTTAATAAATCATTGATAAATTGAGCATAATGTTTTTCTAACTGATCAATTTTTTCGGTTGCTCCTTTCTTATTTTGAGTAGCTAAACAATTACTAATTTCAACCAGTGCATTAGTAGTGCCACTTAATGCACTTAAAACTACGATCGTTGGCACACCTTCTCTTGTAATTAATTGAGATACTTGATGCATCCGCTCTGGCTTTCCAACGCTCGTACCCCCAAATTTCATGACCCTCATAAAAAAAATTTTAGTTTCGCTAAATGTGAGCGCAAAGGTAATTAGGCAGGCTCAATTTTGAATCAATTTTAACTACTAATTTCAGTCAAAACATATGTAAAATGGCAAACACATGTTAGCCTAAATAAGAAAGGTATACACGTGGTATACCTTCCCTTGATATTCTTAATTAGATAATCCTCTTATTGTAAAATTTGTTTCTTTAAAATGGCAAATCATCTAAAGTAGCATCTGATCCAGCGGGTGCTTGATAATTATTTTGTGAAGATTCTCCTCCACCATTTTGTTCACCCGATCCAGAACCACCCGATTTAGCACCTAATAATTGAACAGATGATATTCTTAAAGTAAGTGAAGCACCATTACGTCCATCAGCTGTGGTGTATGATCTTACATCTGGTGTACCTTCTACATACACTTGTGTTCCTTTTTTCAAATAGGGTGCCACAGCGGTACGATCTGTCCAATAAGAACAATCTACCCATGTGGTTCTGTCTTTTTGATTTCCTTGTGCATCCTTATAACGCTCTGTATGCGCTACATTAAAATTGATCACTGATTTTCCATTCACATTGTTCACTAAGGCGTCTTTGCCTAAATTTCCGATGACTTGTAACTTTATCATTTTCTGTAATTTTTATCGTTCTGATAGGGTGAAGATAGCATTTTTTCGTTTTTCGTAATGTAATTTATACGATGCTTTTATATCAAAAAGTTAAAGTATCAAAGGATAAGTTACTTTTGCAAAAGCACTTACAGTCAAAAAGCATGAGTAAGAAAGGAAAAGTATTGGTCGCAATGAGTGGCGGTATTGATAGTACCGTTGCCGCTTTATTATTACATCAGGAAGGATATGAAGTAATAGGCATCACTATGAAAACCTGGGACTATTCCACAAGTAATGCCAATGGTAAGGAAACCGGCTGTTGTAATATTGATTCGTTTAACGATGCAAGATTGGCTGCCGTGAATAATGGATTCCCTCATTTTATATTAGATATCAGAGAAGAGTTTGGCGATTTTGTGATTGAAAATTTTGTTGAAGAATATTTAGCTGGTCGCACCCCCAACCCTTGTGTGATGTGTAACACGCATATCAAATGGCGCGCTTTACTAAAAAGAGCCGATGCCTTGGGTTGTGATTTTATAGCCACGGGTCATTATGCAAAAGTGCGTCAACATACCAATGGAAGATATGTGATTTCAAAAGGCTTAGATGAAACCAAGGATCAAAGCTATGTGCTCTGGGGGGTAGATCAAGATTTATTAAGTAGAACCATTCTGCCTCTTGGGGGAATGCATAAAAAAGATATTAAGCAAATGGCAATAGATATGGGGTATCCCGAATTAGCTAAAAAAAGCGAGAGCTATGAAATTTGTTTTGTACCAGACAATGATTATCGTGGATTTTTAAAAAGGAGAGTAGATGGATTAGAAGAAAGAGTGAATGGAGGCTGGTTCATGGATACCAAAGGAAAAAAATTAGGCAAACACAAAGGGTATCCATTTTATACTATTGGACAACGAAAAGGATTAGAAATTGCATTAGGAAAACCAGCATATGTAGTATCCATTGATCCCGAAAAAAATATTGTAGTCATTGGTGATGAAAATGATTTAGATCAAAACGATATGTATGTATCCAAAATAAACTGGATTAAATACGATCATTTAGAAAGCGAAATGGAATTGATGGCAAAAATTAGATACAAAGATGCTGGCGCTTTATGTACCTTATCATCCACCCCATCGGGCGTCCAAGCCAGATTTTTTGAAAACGTAAAAAGTATTGCGCCCGGACAAAGTGCAGTGTTTTATGAAGGAGATGATGTTGTAGCTGGGGGGATTATCCAAAGTGGACAATTGCTTCCGTTCCATGCTTCATAAAAATTTTATTTACCTATTCATTTATTTTTTGCAATAAAGCACCAAAAAGGGTATCGGCTTGTTGTGTATAGCCAATAAAATAATGTTGTTCAATGAGTTTAAATTTTCCAGTGGCAAGCAAAGTTGCTACTTGTTTTTCATTTTCATCTTCATACACCGAACAGGTAGCGTATAATAAATAACCTTGCAAAGTAACCGTTGAAATTAAATTTTGAATGATTTGATTTTGCAATGAAGTATAATGCACCAATTGTTCCTCCTTAAAATAAATTAATTGTTCGGGTGTGCGCCCCCATGTCCCACTTCCCGAACAAGGCACATCTGCAAAAACGAAATCAAATTGTTTTTTTATTTCAAAAGATTGAGTCAAATCAATCACTTGTATTGAAGCAGGACGAATACCTGCATCTGCCAATCTTTGCTCGCAATTGTGTAAAATGGATGCTCTAACATCAGAAACATGAATTTTAATATTATTCAATTCATCAAACATTAAAATGGTTTTTCCACCACTCGCAGCGCATGCATCCCATACATTGAGCACTTTATCCATATTGGTAGGCACTAATTTTAATAAACGAGCAATGGCCTGCGAACTTAAATCTTGTATCACTACTTCCTTATTTATTTCTAAAACTGTTTGCAATGCAGTAGTGTTTGCAAAAGACAACCCCATTTCACCTATTTCTTTATAAGGAAAATGAGCTTCTTTTAACTTTTGAATGACTTTGGATTTTTGCCAAGGACGTATGCGCGCAAACAACAAAGGTTGTTTTTGATGTGAAGCAATAAATAAATCTTTTTTAATAGGAGTCGCTATTTTATGGGCAAGTGGAAATTCCTTAAAATGGGTTCTATAAAAATCGTAACACAAAGCAGTAATACTTTTTCGATCCCTACTTCCATGTTTTTTATTTGCTGAAAAATATTTTTTTAAGTAATTCGCAAAAGGCTCTTGCCCATGGTACGCTTTAATTAAATTTTGAGCAATATTTTGATGTATGATTTCGTGCATTGTTGGCTAACTCATCACCCAACTTAAAGGGGATGACAGCCTGCAATTTACATGATTACAAATTGCAATGTCCCTTTTGACGGCAAAATGAAGGAATTTAAAGCCACAAATTGGTTGGTTTTTGGACTCTTTTTTCGCCTTTCATCTCTACAAAATGTTTGAATGTAGACAGATATGCATTATGCTGATAATCAATTACTTATATGTTAATTGATTTTTTTTTGATTTTAATTTTAATTATTTGCTTAAGTACCTTACCTTTGCCCTCCTGAAAATTAACTAGTACATGGCAAATCATTCGGCTA
>JAFMJX010000154.1 GCA_017853235.1 Chitinophagaceae bacterium
ATAACAACCAAGGAGGCATTCATATAAGTGAAAATAACAACACGGTACTCGTTAATAATTACAGTGGTGCACGTCATTTAAATAAAGGAGCATCTTTATACTATAATTTCACTTTACTCATTACTCCATTTCATACGTTGAATACCAATTTTCAATGGGACGCTAAATTTTTCCATGCCTACAAACCTATTGATACTATTAAAGCAATAAGTAGTGCTTCCATTGTAAATATTCATCATGCCAATGAAATTAATCCTTGGATTAATTATCCTTTTATTGAACATGCTAAAATGAAATCCTACATTGATGAAGCGCATAGTAAGGGTTTGAAAGTAAAAATTTATAATACTGTGCGTGAGTTGTCTAACCATGCTTATGAAACTTTTCCTTTACGTAGTTTAGGACATGAAATTTATTCTCCTGGTAAAGGAGGTGGTTACAGTTGGTTACAGGAACATGTGGTGGATGATTATATAGCAGCTTGGTTTGTACCTAATATTAAAGATGCTGCCATTGTAAATAGTGGCATGAGTCGTTGGCATAATTATTATATAGAAGGCATGAATTGGTTGGTAAAAAATGTAGGGATTGATGGGATTTATTTAGATGATGTTGCTTTTGATCGTATTACTATGAAAAGAGTGAAGCGTGTGTTGACCCAACAAAATCATCCTGGTATCATTGATTTACATTCGGCCAATCAGTTTAATAAAAATGATGGATTTAATAATAGTGCGAACTTATACATGGAGCACTTCCCATACATTAATAAACTTTGGTTTGGAGAGTATTTTGATTATCAAAAAGGCAGCCCCGATTTTTATTTAACCGAAGTAAGTGGTATTCCTTTTGGTTTGATGGGTGAAATGTTACAAGATGGGGGCAACGCTTATCGTGGTATGATTTATGGCATGACCAATCGTATGCCTTGGGATGATAATGCAGACCCTCGTGCGATTTGGAAACTATGGGATGAGTTTGGAATCAAAGGATCAAAAATGATTGGTTATTGGAGCGAAAATTGTCCTGTGACGACCACTGATGCAAAAGTGTTGGCTACTGTGTATCAAAAACCTAAATCTGCTTTGATTAGTATTGCTAGTTGGGCAGATAATGCCACAACAGTGGATATCAAGATTGACTTTAAAAAATTAGGGTTGGACCCACTTCGTTGTACCGCTTATTTCCCCGAAGTAAAAAATTTCCAATCCTTTACCATCACACCCGCTATGCTGGCTTCCTTACAAAAAGGAATCATTCCTTCGGTGTGGATTGATAAAGCCAAAGGCGCAGCGATTATTATTCAACAAAAATAAAGTCCAATTTATATTTCTAATAAACTCTATTTACTTCATGACTCAATAATTATTATGAAAAATATTTTAGTTAAGTGCAGTTTTATTTTTTGTGGTGTCTGTTTTTCCTTCATCGCTTGGACACAATCTAATAACACTGCTTCGGCTTCTTTTTCAAAAGTACAGTCTCGTGAATATTTGATGGAGTTTACAACTTATCCTTTTTCGGATCCTGATCCTGTGGCTAATTTTTCAAAAATATATCCTTACTTCCGTTTTGATGGTTTCACAGAAACCGCCATTCAAAAAAAATGGAAAGTGGTTGAAATTGAAAATGATTTTATTAAAATATTAATTCTTCCCGAAGTGGGCGGAAAAATTTGGGCCGCTATTGATAAAAAAACAAACCAGTCTTTTGTATATTATAATCACACCGTAAAATTTAGAGATGTTGCACTTCGCGGCCCTTGGACCAGTGGTGGTATTGAAGCCAATTATGGTATTATTGGCCATACCCCTAATTGCGCCACTCCAGTAGATTATGTGATTTCAAAAAAAGAGGATGGCAGTATTAGTTGCGTGATTGGTGTTTTAGATTTATTAACACAAACAAATTGGCGATTAGATATTAATGTGCCCATTGACAAAGCTTATTTTACCACACAATCTTTTTGGTATAATGCAACTCCTTCCGAACAACCTTATTATCATTGGATGAACGTGGGTTTAAAAGTTAGTGGCAACCTTGAATACATTTATCCCGGCACCAATTACTTAGGCCATGAAGGTGAATACAGTGATTGGCCAATGAATAAGTCCAATGGTAAAAATGTTTCCTTTTACAACAATAATAATTTTGGTGGGTACAAATCCTATCATGTTTTTGGAAAGTACACTAACTTTTTTGGTGGTTATTGGCATGACGATGATTTTGGAATGGTTCGCTTTGCGAACCATGATGATAAAGCCGGCAAAAAAATTTGGATCTGGGGTCAATCGCGTCAAGGGATGATTTGGGAAAAATATTTAACCGACACCGATCAACAATACACCGAAGTTCAGTCCGGCCGATTGTTTAATCAAAACGCTGAAAAAAGTACGTTTACTCCTTTTAAACATGTCAACTTTATGCCTTATAGTACCGATACCTGGAAAGAATATTGGTATGCGGTGCATAAAACAAAAGGGATCGTAGAAGCGAGTAAGATTGGCGCTTTAAATATGATCCAGCAAAATGGGTGGCTTAAAATTTTATTTTGCCCCGTGGAAGCAGTAGACGATGTGTTAGAAATTAAAGTGGGCGAGCAAATTATTTTTAGTAAAAAAATAAAACTAGCTCCTACTGTTAATTTTATGGATTCAGTTACGTATTCAAATCCGAAGGATTTATATACTGTGAGTTTGGGCGGCGTAAAATTAAATTATAATAGTGATCCAATGGCGAATGTACTTAGCCGCCCTTTAGCTTCTCCTGCTTCCATGAATTGGAACTCAGCACAAGGTTTATTTATTCAAGGCAAGGAATTCATGGATCAAAAATTATATCCGCAAGCACAGGAAAAATTAGCCGCCTCCTTACTAAAGGACAGCAACTACATTCCTGCTTTAGTCAAAATGTCTTCCTTGTTGTACCAACAACATCAATTCTCTGCGGCATTGGTGTTGGCCAAACGTGCTTTGAGTATAGATGCCCATGATGGTGCTGCAAATTATTATTATGGCATTATCCAGGCACAGTTAAAAAATTTCATTGATGCAAAAGATGGTTTAGATGTTGCCTCACTTGCTACTGAATATAAATCAGCCGCTTTCACTGAGCTTGCTAAAATTTACATCATTGAAAAAGATTTTTCCAGCGCATTTGAGTATTGTCAAAAAGCAATCCATTATAATAGTTTTAATATTGCCGCTTTACAATACCAAGCTATTGCATTACGCTACCTACAGCAACAAGATACTTATGCAAAAACATTGGATTTGCTTACACAATATGATCCTTTGAATCATTTTGCACATTTTGAAAAATTTTATTCGTTAAAAAATAATGAGGCATCTAATAAAGAGGGTTCTAAAAATGAGGCGCTGCAGGCGTTCACCCATCTTATTCAAAATGAACAGCCGGTGGAAACTTATTTGCAAATGGCGAATGATTACCTCCAAGTGGGTTTGGTGAACGAAGCCCAAAGCCTTTTGGCCATTTGCCCCGCGCATACTTTGGTGTATTACTGGCAAGCGTATATTTTACAATTACAAGGAAAACCTTTTGAGCAAGCGTTAAACCAGGCAAATGCGGCAGCGCCCCATTTTGTTTTTCCTTTCCGCAATATGGATGTAACCATTTTTGAATGGGCAGTACAACAAACCAGTCATTGGAAACCCAAATATTATTTAGGATTATTGTTAAAGGATCGAAATAGAGTAGTGGAAGCCAAAAAATTATTTAATGATCTTGCTTTTATTCCAGACTATGCACCTTTTTATGCTGCTCGTGCTGCTTTGTATGTAAATGAAAATAATTTGCCATTGGTGTATGCAAATACAATTGCTGATTTACAAAAAGCCATAAGCATGGATGCTTCATCTTGGCGATATATTAAAACCCTTACAGAATTATATAATTCACATTATGAATATGCAAAAGCACTCGCTTTAGTTGCTCCTTTTTATAAAGCACATTCTGATAATTATATAATTGGTATGTTGTATGCCAAAACGCTCATTCATCATAAAGATTTTATAGCAGCTGATCAATTATTAGCCACACTCAATATTATTCCTTTTGAAGGTGCAACAATAGGCCATGAACTTTACAGAGAAGCTAAATTAATGCAAGCCATTGTTCAAATCCAGCAAAAAAATTATACCGCTGCTTTGCATTTTATTGATCAAGCTAAATTGTGGCCCGAAAATTTAGGGGCTGGCAAACCATATGATGAGGATATTGATATTCGTTTAGAAAATTGGCTTTCCTATGTTTGCTTTCAACAACTCAAACAATCAGACTCAGCTCAATCAAAACTAAATGCGATTGTTCAATTCATGCCAAGTATTAATAACACGATTAGTAATTTTTATGCAGCCAATCATCTAGTAAGTATTTGGGCGTACAGAGCATTGGGACAGTCTGCCAAGGGAGCTAATTGGTTGCAACAACAAATGAGCAAATATCCTGATAACCCTATTTTGAAGTGGGTTCAAAAAGCAGGAATGTCCACCACTCTACATGAATTGCCTTCTATATCCATTCAGCTAGAAGATGCTACCATGCGTTTGTTAAGGAAGCTTTGATAATAGCTCTAAAAAAGGTAAAGTGTTATATTTCAATTCAATACGTACGAACTTTTGCTTTATTTGGTGCATTGATTTAAGATTTT
>JAFMJX010000155.1 GCA_017853235.1 Chitinophagaceae bacterium
TTCAGACGTGTGCTCTTCCGATCTTATTCTGATCCCGATTTTTCAATGAAACTATGGCAAGCAGGAGTTCGCTATTTTAAAGGGGTAAGCAAAAGTAGGGCTTACCATTTTGGATCCAAATCGGTGAAACGTGTAAAATCCAACAAAGGATATCATCAGTTTATCAATAAATGGGGATTCACCTCAAGCATACTTACAAAACACATACTGCACAGAGGAGAAGTATTTACAGGAAATTTACCCGAATTTAAAATGAGTAGTTTGCAAGCTTTAAAACAGGTTTTCAAAAAATGGATGGCTTCTTTTAAATCACTTCATATATAAATGATCTCCACTCATTAATAATACTGCTTCGCGAAATCAAAAATATTAAAGTGAGGTTGTGCAAATGCAGTTTCTAATTGCGCTTCCATTTTTACAGCATCTATTTGCCTCATTTTTTCAGCCGCAATTAATTGATACATTTTACTCATGAGCATCTGCTTTTTTTGTTGTGATGAAATAGGCAATGCCAATTTTTCCATCACTGCATTCGCCAATTCCTGAATGCCTACTTGCTGCGTAGCAATGGTTGAAATCACTGGTGGAACAAAAGCGCCATGATGAGATTCTAAAATCATTTGTTGAATATGATGCGCAAAAGAGGCAGCATCCGGTCTATCACTTTTATTCACCACAAAAATGCTTGCAATTTCCATGAGTCCAGATTTCATCATCTGCACTTCATCCCCTGCTTCTGGCACCAATACCACCACTGTGGTATCTGCCAAATGAGCAATTTCAATTTCAGATTGCCCTACCCCTACCGTTTCTATCAAAACAATATCAAAGCCGACCGATTGCAAAAGCGTACTAAGTTCAATAATACCACTCATCAATCCCCCTAAATGTCCTCTTGTAGCTAAGGATCGAATAAAGACCTGAGGATGCGTATACCATTCTTTCATTCTTATGCGATCACCTAAAATGGCACCTTTATGAAAAGGTGAGGAAGGATCTACCGATAATACTGCTACTTTTTTACCTGCGGCCACCCACTGCTCAATCATCGCAGCTACCAAGGTGCTTTTTCCAGCACCAGGAGGACCTGTAAATCCAATGACCGGTACTTTTTCGGGTTGTAATTGTTGCAATAAAATATCCGAACCTACTTCCTTGTTTTCAATCCACGAAATAGCTTTTGCCAGTAATAAAAAATGACCTTCAGCAACTCCTTTTTGTATGTTTGCTATTTCTATCATCTACCTATCTAATAATTTTATAGTTTCTAAAATCAAAAGGACGAATGCCTGTCCATTTTTCAAAGTAGTACAAACATTTATTTTTAAATGAAAACTTCTTTTTTGAAATATCTAAATCAATCACCCAATTTTTTTGCTTGATTCTATCTAACATGACCGTAGGATGTGTACCAGTAAATTTTTCTAAAGAATCAAACCCAGTAAAATCATAATAATCGGGGCTTTGCTTTATTTTTTCCATCGCTTGATCATCATGCCAAAAAACACTGCTCTCTTTTTGCTTTTTTCTCATTTGCTCAGGGCTCTTGACCCACCCATAATGATAAATAGAAGCATCCAATGCGGCGACTGGTAATTTAGAAGTTCCTATTCTAAAACCTTGCGCATCTCTATAAGCACTTATCTTTTTATTATTTCTTATAATTCTTACTTCATGGCTGTACCACTTTCTACTATCACCCACATAATCATAGGTTCCAAAAAAATGTTTGTATTTGAATAGTAAACCTTGTACTTCCATATCCTCTGCATATTGTGCACAACCTTTTTTGATAGCATCATGATATTTTTCATGCACTACTTCATCCCCTTGAATATAAAAAGCCCAAGTAAAAGAATCGTCTATATATTGAAAAGCTTTATCAGTTTCCACAGCTAACACCACACCGCCTTTACGTAAATTTTTATCCCAAACACTGTGATGTATTTTTATTTTTGGATCCCCAATGGATTCAATCAAAGCAATTGTGTCATCGTTAGAATCTCCAATTAAAACAATCATCTCGTCCACCACAGGCAAGACTGAACGAATGGCTTCCACAATAGGAAAATCATTCACCACTGCATTTTTTATAATCGTAAATCCTGCTACTTTCATGAACTCTTTTTTTAACGCTTCACACAAAAATAGACTCATTTTAAACTACTTTCAGCTACAATCTAAAATCACTCTCATTTTTTTTGAACTAAGGGTTGGATTTCGGGCAAGTTTGACTCAAACAGATTAATTTTGAACCACAAGAGTTACTATGTCAATTAGCATTTGTTTTGATTTTGGAAACACCCGATTAAAAGCAGCCATTTTTGATGACAATGAATTGGCGGGTGTTCGCATATTGGAAAATTGGGAGACTTCCACAGTACAAGCTTTATTAGAAGAATGGAACCCCCAAAAAACCATATTATCATCGGTCATTCATCATCCCAAAGAGATAGAAACCCTTTTAGCAAAAAATAGCCAGTTTCACTTATTGGGACCCAATTCTAAGATCAATTTTACCACTCCAGTAGGAAAACCAGCAACAATTGGAGCAGATAGGCTTGCCTTAGTGGCAGGAGCGGTAGATATTTTCCCACTTCAACATAATTTGATCATTTCCCTCGGGACTTGCATTACTTATAATTTTGTCAATAAATCTCATGAATTTATAGGGGGAAGCATCTCCCCAGGCATGCAAATGCGCTTTAAAGCCATGCATGAACAAACAGCACTTTTGCCTCTTATTGAGGCCTCCAATGAATTTACGCTAGTTGGATATGATACCAAAACCAACCTTTTGAGTGGCGTCATTTTGGGGATTTCGGCCGAAATAGATGGTATAATTGACTTATATGAGCAGAAATATGGGAACTTTAACGTGCTATTAACCGGTGGAGACATTTGTTATTTTGTACCTCACTTAAAAAAGAGGATATTTGCCGACCAAAATTTAATATATAAAGGACTGTATGCTATTTGCAAAAAAAATAATTAGGTTAACGACTATCATAGGTTTAGTGTGTTTTTTAACCCCCACTCAGGCTCAAATTAATTCTCCATTTTCTAGATACGGATTAGGTAATGAAGTTTTCAATAGTCAAAATGCTGCAAGTCAGGCAATGGGAGGTTTTACCACTGCTTATACTTCTGCCATGAATGGAAACTATGGTCAAAGCGTTAACTTCAATAACCCTGCTTCATATGGTAGTATTTATTTAACCACTTTTGATTTAGGAGTAAATATTTCTGGTACCACATTAAAAAGAAATACACCTGCTGGTCGTGAAAATTCTAATTATATGTCCCCTAACTACTTAGCTATAGGGGTTCCCATCAGCAAAGAGAAAAAAATAGGGATGGCATTTGGTTTAAGACCGTTGTCTAGTATTAATTACTCAGTAAATGAAATTACAATTTTACCTTCTACAGGAGATACTATTTTAAATAATTATAGAGGAGATGGTGGCTTAAATCAATTGTTTATTGGATTTGGTAAAGGATGGAAACACGTCAACATTGGTTTTAATACAGGATATAATTTTGGTAGAAAGAAAATTGAAACTAGAAAATCAATTGTATACAATCCCGACTCTACCTATTTTTATCAATCTATTTCTAGTACCAATACTGCATTTGGCGGATTCTTTTTCAATCTTGGAATACAAGGTGAGTTTCCAATCAAAACTATTGCGCACAAACTTCCTACCGAAAAAACAGAATATAGTATCAGCTTTGGAGCCACTGCATCGAGTGATCAAAATTTAAAAGGGAAACAAGATATTTTAAGAGCCACTGGAATTTATTCTACAACGCTTGATGCTCCTACCGATACCGCTTCTTTAAAAACTGATCTACCTGGAACTATTACCTTACCTGCTTTTTACAGTATTGGATTGGCATTGCATAAAAAGGAAATCAATCCCAGAGGGCCATATGATCAATGGGTAGTAGGTGTTGAATATTCAAGTGCCGCGTGGAGTGATCAATATCGTTTTTATGGACAAAAGGATTTATTATCTAATTCCTATATGATGCGATTAGGTGGGCAATTTTGTCCTAACCCCAATAATTATGAGAATTACTGGTCAACAGTGACTTATCGTTTAGGTTATTTTAGTGGGAAGGATTATGCCAATATAGATAATAAAGGATTAAAAGTTGCTGGATTTACTTTTGGAATGGGATTACCTGTTCGTAAGTACCGTTCTTATGATTATCAATTTACATTGATAAATTTGGCTATGCAAATTGGAAGTCGCGGAACCAGCGTTAATAATTTCACAGAAAATTTTGTTCAATTTACTTTAGGATACAGCTTGAGTGATATTTGGTTTAATAAACGCAAATATGATTAATCGTATTTCAAATAAATTATTAAGAATAGCAGTTGCTTCTTTGAGTAGCTGCATTTTTTTGCTTGCATGCGAAAATAATGTGAATGAAGTAAAAGCATTAGGCGCAAGAGTAGGCGGTGTTGATGTTGGAAAAGACGTAGCCATTTATTTAAGTACAGACGGAAAAATTACAGCCAAATTAATGGCTCCACTCATGAATAAATATTTATTAGACAGTGGCAAGATGATTGAATTTCCCAATCATTTAAATGTTGATTTTTACAAGGATAGTTTGATGATTGAAAGTAAACTGTACGCCAAATATGCAAAATA
>JAFMJX010000156.1 GCA_017853235.1 Chitinophagaceae bacterium
CTTAATAAAGAAACGAAAAAGTAAAAAGTTAGATATTAAAGTAATAAAAATCAATCATGGAGCAGCAATTTTTTCCTTCTTATGGTCATGTAAAAAATAGAATGCAACAAACCATGCGTTGGTATGGGCCTAATGATCCTGTTTCCTTGTCGGATATTCGTCAAGCTGGTTGTACAGGTATCGTAACTGCATTGCATCATATTCCTAATGGGGAAGTGTGGTCGGTGGAAGAAATAAAAAAACGAATAAAATTGATTGTTGATGCAGGAATGGAATGGAGTGTAGTAGAAAGTTTGCCAGTGCATGAATGCATCAAAACCCAAACCAAAAATTTTGAACAAATTATTGAGAACTACCAAGAAAGCTTACGCAACTTGGCAGCTTGTGGTGTTAAAATAGTGACATATAATTTCATGCCAGTCATGGACTGGACCAGAACGAATTTAGAATATCCAATGGCAGATGGTTCATTGGCTTTATTATATGAGAAAGCTGCAGTGATGGCTTTTGATTTATTTATTTTGAAAAGGAAAGGGGCAGAAGCGGATTATACTCCCGAAGAAATAGCGATTGCAAAACATAAATTTGAAAATTCTAATGAAGACGAAAAGGAATTGATTAAAAGAAATATGATTAAAGGATTGCCTGGAAGTGAGGAGAGTTTCACTATGGAACAATTTCAGGCTGCATTAGACGCTTATCAAGGAATAGATACTGAAAAATTGAGAAGTCATTTAATTTACTTTTTGCAAAAAGTGGTTCCTGTGGCGGAATCTGTTGGGATCAAAATGGTTATTCATCCTGATGATCCACCTCATGCCATTTTAGGTTTACCAAGAATTGTAAGCACTGCTTCTGATTTTAAGGCCTTAGCTGATGCTGTTCCTTCTCTAAGCAATGGATTGTGTTTTTGTACTGGATCTTTTGGGGTAAGAGCCGACAATGATTTGCCTGCTATGGTAAAGCAATTTGGAGATAGAATCAATTTCATTCACTTACGTAGTACTCGCCGAAATGTACAAGGTGATTTTTATGAAGACAATCATTTGGAAGGAGACGTTGATATGTATGCAGTGATTAAAGAAATTGTGCATGTAATGCAAGCTAGGGGAGTTAATATTCCTATGCGTCCAGATCATGGGCATCAAATGCTAGATGATTTAAAAAAGAAAACATATCCTGGTTATTCCGCTATTGGACGTTTAAGAGGATTGGCTGAATTAAGAGGGGTAGAATTGAGTATTTTAAGAAGTTTAAAAGATAACTAGTAAAAACTATACTAATTTAAAAGTTATGGCAAGTGCAAAAAATAAAACGATTTTTACGGATGCATTTTTACTCGAAAGTAAAATGGCTCAACGACTATACCATAACTATGTGGCTCATTTACCTATCATCGATTATCATAATCATTTGCCCCCCAATGAAATTGCTGAAAATAAAAAATTTAAAAATATTACAGAGATTTGGTTAAAAGGAGATCATTACAAGTGGAGAGCAATGCGTGCATTGGGTATCCAAGAAAAATTTATTTCTGGAAAAGCTTCTGATGAAGAAAAATTTAAAGCTTGGGCTTCTTGTTTACCACAAACATTAAGAAATCCATTGTTTCATTGGTCACAAATGGAACTCAAAAATCCATTTGGTGTCAACGAATATTTAAACGAAAAAAATGCAGCTCGTATTTATTCAAAATGTAATCAATTGTTAGCAAAGGATGGTTTGTCTACGCAAGGAATTTTAAACCATTACAAAGTAGAATTGGTGGGGACGACAGATGATCCTTGTGATGACTTAGCAGCACATCATCAAATTGCAAAAGCAAAAGGAAAAACAAAAGTGGTTCCTTCTTTTAGACCTGATAAGGCTTTAAATATTCAAGATGTAACTGCTTTTAAATCTTATATGCAACTTTTGGAAAAAAGAACTGGCATAAAAATAGTCTCTATTAGTACTTTACTAGCTGCATTATCAAATAGGGTTGATTATTTTCATAAGCATGGGGGTAGGGTATCTGATCATGGGTTCACACAAATGCCCAATCAATTTCAATTAAGTACTGCACAAGAAAAAGAATTTGCAACTTTGATGACTAGTAAAAAAGTAGTTTCATTTTCTCAGCCTGATGCATTTTTAGGAACTATTTTATTAGAGTTGTGTAAAATGTATTGGAAAAAGGGTTGGGTGCAACAATTTCATTTGGGCCCCATTCGAAATAATAATACTAAGTTATTAAAATTAATTGGAGCAGATGCGGGTACCGATTCTATAGGGGACTATCCTCAGGCAGTGAATCTCTCTCGTTTTTTAAATGCATTAGATACCAGAGATCAGTTAGCTAAAACAGTTCTATATAATATTAATCCTGCTGATAATGAGGTTTTTGCAACAATGTGTGGCAACTTTAGTGATGGTCAATTAAAAGGAAAAATGCAATTTGGATCGGGATGGTGGTTTTTGGATCAAAAAGATGGGATGGAAAAACAAATAAATGCTTTATCCAATATGGGCATAGTGGCTACCTTCATTGGAATGACCACCGATAGTCGTAGTTTTTTATCTTATTCCAGACATGAGTATTTTAGAAGAATAGTTTGTAACTTATTCGCAAAAGATATGCAATTAGGACTCATACCAAATGATGAAAAATGGATAGCTCAAATTTTAAAGGATATTTGTTACAATAATGCTAAACAATATTTTCAATAAATAATTTAAAAAACAAATTAGCAAACAATCAATCAATTAAAACAAAAAAGAACATTATGAGTAAGAAAGTAGTTACACTAGGAGAAATTATGTTACGTTTATCAACTCCTGATTTTAAACGTTTTGTACAAGCTGATAGCTTTGATATCACCTATGGTGGTGGAGAAGCCAACGTTGCAGCTGCATTATGTAATTATGGATTAAATGGAACATTTGTAACTAAGGTTCCAAATAATCCAATTGGTCAATCTGCTATCAATCACTTAAGAAGATACGGAGTGGACACTCAATTCATCGCTCGCGGTGGAGATCGTTTAGGTATTTATTTTTTAGAAACTGGTGCTTCCATGAGAGCATCTCAAGTAGTGTATGATCGAGCAGGAGCCTCTATTGCCGAAGTGGATGCTAGTGAATTTGATTTTGATAAAATTTTAGAGGGAGCTTCTTGGTTTCATACCACTGGAATTACACCAGCTTTAAGCGATAAAGCAGCAGCTTTAACTTTAGCCGCTTTAAAAGCAGCAAAAGCAAAAGGAATTACAACAAGTATTGATTTAAATTATCGTAAAAAATTGTGGTCTAAGGAAAAAGCAAGACAAGTGATGAGTGAATTGTGTCAATATGTAGATGTATGTATTGGTAATGAGGAAGATGCTGATACTACCTTAGGCTTCAAGGCGGCAAATACAGATGTGACTAAAGGAGAGTTAAATTTAGATGGATTTAAAGACGTATTTAAGCAAATGAAGGAAAAGTTTGGGTTTAAGTTTATTGCATCCTCTTTACGTGAAAGCCATAGTGCTAGTGACAACGGTTGGAGTGCATTAGTATATGATGGCAATGAATTTTATCATACTAAACAATACCAAGTTCGTATTGTAGATCGTGTAGGTAGTGGTGATAGCTTTGCGAGTGGTTTAATTTACGGATTAGTAACAGGAATGCCAATGGCCGAAGCGGCTGAATTTGGTGTAGCTGCAAGTGCATTAAAGCATACTATTCCAGGAGATTTAAATCATGCAACTTTATCAGATGTAAAAGATTTAATGAAAGGAGATGGCAGTGGTCGTGTACAACGTTAATAGCAAAATAAAAATATAAATATAAATAATGATTATAGATACGCTACAAAACGCTTCTAAATATTTTAATGTTCATCCATTATTTGAAAAGGCATTTCAATATATTCAACAACAAGATTTGAATGCTTTAGAAGTGGGTAAATCAGATATTTCAGAAGGCTTAAAATCCATCATTAGTGATGCGCCGGGGAAAACGGCAGAGGTAAGTACCTCTAAATTTGAATGTCACAATAAAAATATTGACATTCAATTATGTATCCGAGGAGTTGAAACTATTGGTTGGAAACCAAGACATAAATGTGTGACTCCCAATGGAGATTTTAATGAAGAAAAGGATGTTCAATTGTATCATGATCAGCCTGATATGTATTTTCAATTGACCGATCATCAATTTGCAATTTTTTTTCCGGAAGATGTACATGCACCAATGATAGGGGATGGACAAATAAAAAAAATGGTGATTAAAGTGAAAATTTAAAAATTAAAAATAATGAGTAAGATTCAACAAGCTACAGACGCCATTGTGCAACAAGGTATATTGCCTTTGTATTTTAATGCAGATGAAACAGTAAGTATAGAAACTTTAAAAGCGATTTATAGAGCTGGTATTAAAGCAGTAGAGTATACTAACAGAGGGGAAGCTGCTTTAAAAAACTTTCAAGCCATGGTGAAAGTACGTGATGCAGAAATGAAAGATATGTTAATAGGTGTAGGAACAATAAAAAATGTTGCTCAAGCCACTGACTATATTAACGCAGGTGCCGATTTTTTAGTGAGTCCAGGTTATGTTGCTGAAGTAGCTGATTACAGTCATTCGAAAGGGCTTTTATATGC
>JAFMJX010000157.1 GCA_017853235.1 Chitinophagaceae bacterium
TTAAAATTACAATTTATATAAATATAAAAATTTGTTAGCTAAAACTAAATGGGCCTCTATTTCTAGAGGCCCATTTTTAAAAATTTATTCAATTTTATTTTGCAGGAGCAGCTGCAGGTAAATCTGAATTAAACATATCTCTATAAAACATCAATTTGCCATCTATTCTTTTCCAAAGGATTAAATACTTACCCTTATCTATTTGACTACCATCTTTTGCATATAATAAATAAGCCCCTTCTTCGGTTACAAAATTTTCATCACCCCAAACATCTGTTGTATTTAATTTAGCAGATGCAACGCCAGCTCTTAAAACTTCGCCAACGCTGCTTACTAATGCTGTTCTACCTTCAACACTTGGTGCATTTGGATTCATCCATTTAGCATCTGTTGCATAAAGATTAGCAATACCAACCGAATCCATTTTGCCAACTGCTGTTTCAAATGCTAAATTAGCTGCCGCTATTTCTGTTTTTGCTGCTGCTAAATCAAATGCTGGTTTTGTTTCGGTTTTACTTTGACAAGCTACTAAACCTGAAACGATCAATGAAGTAAAAAGTAATTTTTTCATAAATTTTTTTTAGATATAAATATAAGGAATAAATCATACTTAACGAATTTTCCTATTTTACCAATCAATCCATAGTTACATAATTTATGTTAAAGGCTTATAATGATTAAGTTATAGCTAAATTATTTATATGTAAATGAAAAACAGTCTTCAAATTACCATAGGAATTGCAAACATTATCCTACATTCAAGTATAATATAAAATAATGGAAGTACACCACCACGCCCACCATCCCAAAAAATGGAAAGAATATATCACTGAATTTTTGATGTTATTCTTAGCAGTAAGTATGGGTTTTGTTGCTGAAAATTTGAGAGAAAAACACGTTGAAAATGAAAGGTCTGAAGAACTCATGCAAGCATTTATAATGGATGTAAAAGAAAATCAAAAGCAATTAGACTCTTTGATTACAAATAATAAACGATTATCATTTTATTACGATTCACTTACATTTAATCATGGTTTTAGTGTTAAGCCAATAGAATTAAAAAAATTATCAGAAACAATCCCTTTACTTGTATATCGATTCATAAATAAAAAGACAATATTTGACCAAATGAAAAGTTCAGGTGCATTAAGATATATTCAAGATAAAGAGATATTAAAAGCAATGTTGAGGTATGAAGAAAAAGCTGATTTGGTTGAGATTAGGTCAATGCAAAGTGAAACAGACCAATATAATAACGAATTTAGACCTACAATTGCTAAAATTTTACCATTAGCTTTTTTTAAATATAATAGTGATGCAGATTTAAAAAGTATTACTAAAATGGATTATATAGTACATCCAGGAAGATATGAAAATTATAATACTTTTAAAGCTAAAATAGAAAGTGAATTAGAAAAAACAAAACTTACAAGTGACCAAATAAAAGCGCTTGCAATAGCCTGGCATTTGAGACAAGAAAGAATTACGTTTGGTTTGCGATACCAAATTGATCTTCATGAAGAAGGAACTGTTTTGCTTAAATTAATTGAGACCAAATTCAAGCAATAAAATAAATAATTTTAATATTCCATTTAATTTATCATTTAGTTTATTAAGAATATACCATCAAGAATTAGGTCTTGATATAAAATTTTGTTTTCAAAGGTTTTTATTAACTTCAAACCATGAAACGTTTAATTATATCCTTGTGTATTTTAACTTCGATTCACTGTATTGGGCAAAATAATACTAGCCAATTTATTTATTTTGGAAGAACTTTCGGAAAATTACCTGCACTTTCCTATGGTATGGGAGAAGATCGATTAGGTGGTGCAAAAATGGGGTATATTGATTCTAATGTATTACTGAAAATAGTTGATTCGGCGAAAGACATGTATACTGTTCAATTATCAAAATTTCATTCAGCACTTATTGAAAAATCATACGTTAAACCTGATTCATCTTCCCCAATAAAAAAGCCTTACTATTTAACTGGATCTTTTATTTCAAAAGGGGATTCGTTATTTGATTACGTGAATATTTATCTTGATGAAAAGCTTCCATACAAGTCATGGATGGAAATAAATCCAAGTAAAATTATGGTTGATATTTATGGAGTTCAAAGTAACACCAATTGGGTAACTCAACTAAGTTCTTTAAAAGAAGTAAAAAACGTTTATTATAATCAGGTTGAAGATGATGTGGTGAGAGTTACCATTGAATTAAAACATGCTCAGCATTGGGGTTATTCCATTTCCTATAAGGAAAAATTTTTGAGTATTCGCATTAAACGTCAGCCTGCAAAATTAGATATTCGAAAAATGGTCATTGCTATTGACGCGGGTCATGGAGGTAGTAATAGTGGAACAGCAGGAATAAAGCTCAAAGCTTCTGAAAAAGAACAAACACTCCTATTTGCTAAAGCTCTTGAAAAATCATTTAAGAAATTGGGCGTAAAAAATATCATCATGACGCGTCAATCTGATACAAGTTTTGATAATAAAGACCGTATATTATGGTTACAGCAACAAAATCCTGATTTTGAAATTTCATTACACTTAAACTCCAGTTCAAAGGAATCGATTAAAGGAGTTAGTACCTATTATAAACATATTGGTTTTAGACCACTTACTTCAAGTATTTTAAAAAGAATGCTTGAATTAAAGTTAGATGAGTTTGGCAATATTGGTCATTTTAATTTTGCATTAAACGCCCCTACCGATTTTCCTAATTGCTTAGTAGAAATTGCATTCTTAAGCAATGTTGAGGACGAAAAAAGAATCGTAAAACCAAGTTTTCATACACAGGTTGCTGGAAAAATTCAACTTGGAATTATTGACTGGTTAAATAATATGAAGTAAAATGAACTTCAAAAAAGGTAAAATCAAAAAATTGAATGTAATCAATTGATTATCAATTAAATTAATGGATATATACTTGCTTTTACCTTCAATGCATAAAGCTGCCAAATACTAACCATTTGAACCTTGATAAAAAATTTAATGAATTAAATTGAAAGTATTTGAATAAAACTATCATTTGTTAGTATTATTGTGCTTTAAATAATTCATCTATGATTGATTTATCAAAACTTGGTATTACTAACAATAAAATTAATATCAATTTATCCAGTGATGAATTAATTAAATTGACGCTAAAAAACGATAAAAGTTCAAAATTATCCGATAAAGGCGCTTTAGTGGTTTATTCTGGTGAAAAAACTGGTAGAAGTCCCAAAGACAAACGTATTGTTTTTGAAGAGAGCACAAAGGATCATATTAACTGGGGAGAAGTAAATCAGCCAATTGATTCAGCATCATTTGATAAGTCTAAAGTTAATGCTATTAATTTTTTTAATTCTAGCAATGAACTATACATTGTGGATGGTTATGCAGTATGGGATATCAAGAACAGAATCAAAGTAAGAGTCATTTGTACAAAAGCATACCATGCTTTATTTATGTATAATATGTTGATTAGACCAACCCAAAAGGAATTGGAAATTTTCAACAAGCCAGATTATATACTTTATAATGCAGGTGAAACAGATGCAGATCTTTCGGTAAAAGGAATTTCATCAAAGACATCTATTCAATTATCTTTCGAAAAAAAAGAAATTTTGATTTTTGGTACTGAATATGCGGGTGAAATGAAAAAAGCAATTTTTACTTTACTCAATTATTTAATGCCTTTAAAAGATATTTTATCAATGCACTGTTCTGCAAACGAATCTAAGTATGGTGAAGTATCTCTGTTTTTTGGATTGAGTGGTACGGGCAAAACAACATTATCTGCAGATCTCCAAAGAAAATTAATAGGTGATGATGAACACATTTGGAGTGAAAATGGAATTTCAAATATTGAAGGTGGATGTTACGCGAAGACCATTGATTTAGATCCTAAAAAAGAACCTGAAATATATGAAGCTATAAAAAATGGCACTATTTTAGAAAATGTGGTATATGATCCAAACACAAAAAAAGTGGACTATTCAGATAAATCCATTACTGAAAATACAAGAGCAGCTTATCCTATCGAATTTATTGAATATTCAAAAATTCCATGCGTTGGTAATCACCCAAAGAATATTATTTTCCTAACATGCGATGCATTTGGTGTATTACCTCCTATCAGTTTATTAAATTCAGAAGAGGCAAAATATCATTTCTTAAATGGTTATACAGCAAAAGTAGCTGGAACAGAAATGGGAGTAACTGAACCAGTTGCAACATTTTCCTCCTGCTTTGGTGCTGCATTTATGGTATGGAAACCTTCTGTGTACGCAAAATTATTAGCAGAAAAAATAAAAAAACACAACACTAAAGTTTGGTTAATTAATACTGGATGGATTGGTGGCGGATATGGTGTGGGCAAAAGAATCAGCATTGCTTATACTAGAGCTATGATCAATGCTATTCATGAAGATGTGTTCCAAAATGTAAGTTTTACAAAAGAGCCTTATTTCAACTTATCCATTCCTATTACTTGTCCAAAAATACCTGACACAATTTTAAACCCAATTGAAGCTTGGTCTGATAAAAAGGCATATATGGAACAAGCAAAAAAATTAAAAAGCCTTTTT
>JAFMJX010000158.1 GCA_017853235.1 Chitinophagaceae bacterium
CACTTTGGCATTAGCTCATTTTTTAAAACAATTAGGACATGAGGTGACTGTAATATCACCCACCAATTGGGCTAGTTTTTTAGATTGGATGCCAGGGGTACAAGATGTCATTGATTTTGAAGCTAATAAATTAAAAGCTACAGAAAAAGTACAAGAAGCGGATTTTGTCTTTTGTCTTGATTTCAATATACTTCATAGAACCAAACATTTAGAACCGTTTATTCAGCAATCAAAATCAATTAAAATTTTAATTGACCATCATCAACAACCTGATATTCAATCATTTGGTTATGGAATAAGTGATGTAATGATGAGTTCCACTTGTGAGATGGTGTACAATTTTATTGTCCAATCTGGACACAGTAATCTGATAAATTTAGAAATAGCTCAATGTATTTATACAGGCTTAATGACCGATACCGGATCTTTTAGATTTCCATCAACCACTGCGTCGGTTCATAAAATCGTAGCACACCTCAAAGAATTAGGACTAAAACATGCTTCTATTCACGAGCATATATATGATACTTCCTCAGAAGGCAGATTAAAGTTTATGGGGAATGCCTTTTTGAACAGAATGACAGTTTTAAGGGATTTAAAAACTGCAATTTTAGCTATACCCAAAACCGATATTTATAAATACGAACTCAAAACAGGTGACACGGAAGGTTTGGTAAATTATTTATTATCTATAGAGGGGATTAAGTTTGCTGCCATTGTAATTGATAGAGAGGAAGAAAGAAAATGGAGTTTTAGAAGCAAAGGTAACTTTGATGTTAATATATTTGCAAGAACTCATTTTGAAGGAGGGGGGCATGCAAATGCGGCAGGTGGACGTTCTTCAAAATCGGTAGAAGAAACCTTACAAGATTTTAAAACCATTATAGAAAATTATAAAACACAATTAACACAATTAAAATAAAATGATAAAATCAACATTAAAGTTAGTAGCTGCTATTGTATTGTTTGCAAGTTGTAATCAATATGAAAAAGCCCCTTCTGGAATGCTTTACAAAATTACTCACGGAAGTGGTAATGCTAAAAAACTAGAACAAGGACAATTTGTTAAAATCAACATTGAGTACAAATTAAAAACCAAAGACACTGTATTAAGCACTACTTATGGTGTGATTCCAGTTTATTTCCCAATTGACACTGCAAGATTAGGTAAATACACTTTTACTGAAATTGTCACAAAGTGTAAGAAAGGAGATAAAGTTGAATTTTCTTTAAGTATTGATACTTTAGTTAAGATGGGCGCTGTTCAATACAATGAAATATTTAAAGCTAAGGATGTTATCTTAGGTAAAGCAGAAATCCTAGATGTATTTGCGGATGTTTCAAAAGTAGACGCTGATTATAAAAAAGAAACTTTAGCTGAAAAAAATAGAGAAATCAATAACATCAAAGCTTATTTAGATAAAAATAAAATTAAGGCAGTACAATCACCCGAAGGTGTATTTGTAGTAGTGAAAGAAGCTGGAGATGCTTCTAATAAAATTGACTCTATAAAAATTGCAAGTGTATATTACAAAGGTTATAGTTTTGATGGTAAGGTTTTTGATACTAATATCAAGCCTAATGATCCAAGTGCAAAACCATTTGATGTTAAAGTATTAACTAATTCAGTGATTCAAGGATGGGATATTGGCTTACAATATTTTGGAAAAGGGGGTAAAGGAACCATTTACGTTCCAGCCATGTTGGCTTATGGCCCTCAACCTAATGGACAAATCAAGGCATATGAAAGTTTAGCTTTTGATTTAGAAATTCAAGATGTTACAAAAAGACCTGCTGAAACAACCGCAGCTCCTAAAAAATAGACTTCATTATTAGATAAAAAAAGCGTCCCTTTATAATAAAATTGGGACGCTTTTTTTTGCACCTTATTAATTATTGCAAATAAGGAAGCAGCTTTATTAATTCGACTGCTTGTTTAACATCATGTACTCTTAAAATGGAAGCTCCATTTAAAAGCCCTAAAGTATTTAAAACTGTGGTACCATTTAACGCTTCTTCGGCGGAGATTCCTAGCGTTTTATAAATAGTTGATTTACGAGACACCCCTAGTAAAATGGGTAATTCCAGCGCTTTTAATACCTCTAATTTTTTAACCATTTCAAAGTTTTCGAGCATCGTTTTACCAAATCCAAAACCAGGATCAATCACCCAATTTTCAATTCCTAATTTTTTGAATTGAACTTTTTTAGCTTCAAAATATGATAATAAGGTGGGCATCAATTGGGTACGATTTACAATTTCATGCATGGTATCTGGTGTACCAGTTATATGCATTCCAATATACCCCGCATGATATTGTCCCACAACCTTTAAAATAGCAGAATCAAAGCTGCCTGCACTAATATCATTAATAATATGAGCGCCCGCTTTTAATGCTGCTTCGGCAACGACACTTTGATAGGTATCAATGGATATAAGTTGATGGGGGTAATGATGCTTAATTATTTCTATGACAGGCAACAATCGGGAAATTTCGGTAGGAATATCAATTCGGATGGCACCAGGTCTTGTACTTTGCCCACCAATGTCAATCACTTGAGCCCCTTCATTAATATACTGAGCCACTTTCTCTAAAATTACGGCCTCCTTTTGGACACGACTTTGTGCAAAAAAGGAATCAGGGGTAGCATTTAAAATACCCATAACTTGAGGAGAGGAGAGATCCCATTTCAAATGATGTGCGGCATTTATGAACATAGTTTTATTATAAAGTGGTTATTGTTTATCTTGCAAGGGTTCAAAGATATTAACTAACCGACTAATTAGGTCATTTTACATGAGTCAAACTTCTACACAATTTGATCAAGCAATTGCTTCTTGTAGTGATATTTTTATCAAAAAAACCAAGGATTATGGAACGGCATGGCGTGTATTAAGAATTATTTCGGTGGTGGATCAAATTTTCATTAAAGCGCTTCGTATAAGAACTATTCAAGATATTGGAACTCAAAAAGTAGGTGATGATATTGCTTCTGAATTTAAAGGAATTATTAATTATTCTGTGATAGGATTGATCCAATTAAAATTAGGCGATCCTAAAGTAGAAGAGTTACCTGTAGATCAAGTACAAAAAATGTATGATGAATATGTACATTTTGCAAAAACAACCATGTTAGACAAGAATCATGATTATGGAGAAGCTTGGAGAGATATGAGTCAAGAAAGTTATGCCGATTTAATTTTAATGAAATTAATGCGCATAAGACAAATTTTGACTAATGATGGCAAAACTATTATAAGCGAAGGTATTGATGCAAATTTTGTTGACATCTTAAATTATTCCGTTTTTGCACTTATTCAAATTGAAGAAGGGAAACATTAATTTTCAAAAAATTATACACTCCATTACCATTTTAAATTTAACGATGCAAAACTTTTTAAAAATTTTACGCTGGTCTGTAGGTATTTTATTTATTTTTTCAGGATTGATAAAAGCGAATGATCCGTTAGGCTTAAGTTATAAAATGCAGGAATTTTTTGATGTATGGGGCTTGAGCGTTTTTTCAGACTACACTTTAGCATTATCCTTGTTTATGAACGTGCTTGAAATTGTAACAGGCATTGCATTACTTATAAAATATCCTTATCAACAAACTCTTTGGTTATTATTAGCTTTAATAATTTTCTTTACTTTTCTTACTGGATATGCTTTATTTAGTGGTAAAATCAAAACTTGCGGTTGTTTTGGTGACTGTATTCCTTTATCTCCTAAAACTTCATTTATCAAGGATATTGTTTTATTCGTATCTATTGTTATTTTATTATTCAACAAAAAGAAAGTTAAAACTAATGCTCATCCAGCATTAGGTGTATTTATATTATTACTTTCCACATTCGCAGTGGGATATGGTCAAAAACACGTTTTAGAACATTTGCCATTCATAGATTGTTTGCCTTATAAACAAGGTAATGATATTGTAGAAAAAATGAAAATGCCCCAAGGTGCAATTCCAGACAGTGTAGCAATTATGATGGAATTTGAAAAAGAAGGCAAAAAATATATTTTTGATGCAAATAATTTTCCCGAAAATTTTGATACTACCTATGTTTATAAAGATCGTAAAGAAGTAGTCATTACTAAAGGAAATGGATTAAAACCTGCCATTGAAGATTTCACATTAACGACATTAAGTGGGGTAGATAGTACCCAACAATTATTTTCAAACCCTATCCCTTATGTTTTAATTTTTGCGGGGAAAATTGACAATACTGTTCCTTGGGAAACTTTCCTTACAAAAGTTAAAAGCAAACACACACTTGTTTATATTGTAACTGCCGATAAATCAGGCGCTTGGGAAATTTTAAAAAATGAAAATATCCTAATCGCTGATATTACTTTAATCAAAACTGCAGCTAGGGTTTGGCCTACTGTCATGGTGATGAACGGATCCACCATCATGCAAAAAATTAGTTATTTAGATTATAAATAAACTAAACTAACTTTGACATAAATACCGTTTTATGTCTAAAATTAAAGCAATCATTTTAAAGAAAGGGCCGCATTTTAATGTTGTATCACCCAACACAAAAGTTATTGAAGCTTTAACAATAATGAAGG
>JAFMJX010000159.1 GCA_017853235.1 Chitinophagaceae bacterium
GCAATTTACACCCATTTTTTTTAATGGGTAAGCAATTTGAATATTTCTTCCAAACTGGCTTGTTGTGATTGCAACTCTTGTATGTTCAAACCCTTTTCCAGTGCAAAGCTCATGAGCTTATTCTTCAATAAGTTAGTATCATTTGACTCTGCAACTAACGTACGTTTGTCCAGTAATTCAAGGGTAAAACCTAAGTTTTTTAATGCATCAAAATAAATATCAATAGCTTCCTCAAAAATGACTGTCACTTTGTTTTGTGGTGCTTTTAATAAACTTGCAATGGGCTCATTGGCGACTAATTTACCTTGATGAAGTACCAATACACGCGAACATATTGCAGTGACTTCCTGCAAAATATGCGTCGAAAATAAAATCATACTTTTTGCACTCAAGGATTGTATGAGTTGTCGAATTTCAATTAATTGATTGGGATCTAAACCCGAAGTAGGCTCATCTAATAATAATAAAGCAGGTTGATGTAAAATAGCAGCTCCAATTCCAACTCTTTGCTGATATCCTTTTGACAGCTCCCCTATTTTTTTATTTTGCATTTTTAAAAGCCCTACCTCATGTATCACATCTTGAATTCGAAGAGAGGGTTCTTGGATTTGATGTACTTCAGCTAAAAAATGAAAATATTCTTTCACATACATATCCAAATACAAAGGATTGGATTCAGATAAATACCCTATCTTTTTTTTATAAAAAAGGGGATCTTTTTGAACATCGCAATCTTGTAATTGTATACTTCCTTGATCAGGACTTAAAAAACCAGCAATCATTTTTAAAGTAGTAGATTTTCCAGCTCCGTTGGGTCCTAAAAAACCAACAATCTCACCAGGTTGAATGCTAAATGATACCGCTTCTACAGCAACTTGCGCATCATATTTTTTGCTTACTTGATGGACGATTAATGACATTCCCAAAAGTAGTTAAGAATCCTTAAAAGAATATAATTACTATGCTACTTATTCTATTTCGGCAGAAGATGCTGGCAAATGATCATATTCATGATCACTTGCATATTTTCCAAAAATAAAAAAGCCAACACAAATGGGCGTAAAGATCAACAATATAATGACCCATTGCAAGGTCACATTTGCTTTTTGAGTAGCACTTGCCATTCCAATTTTTTCAACGGCTTCGTACAACAAGAAACAGATGATGGCAGGCGCCAGTAACATCCAAACATACCCTAATAATTTTTTTATAGTATTCATCTTAAATTCGTTTTTTTAATTGGTTTAAATAGGATGATTAATCCATGACATCCTTATCAATTTTGTTGGTTAAATAAATAATTCCAATAACCAAACAAATAGAAGCCACTCCAATAGGATACCATAGTCCCGCTAATGGATCTCCATTTGGATGTGCATCATTTTTAGTGAATTCCACTATAAGAGTACCCAAGAAAGGAACCAAGCCTCCAAAAACACCATTCCCAATATGGTAAGGCAGAGACATAGAAGTGTATCTTATTTTGGTCGGAAACATTTCTACTAAAAAAGCAGCTATTGGACCATACACCATGGTCACATACACTATTTGCACAAACACCAACCAAATCAAACTCCAATAGGAACTTTTATCCATCGTTTTTTCGATCACAACATTAGGCTTCAAAGATTGACTTAAAATTAATGCACTAGATAAGGAATCTGCTTTTGTATTAGGATCAAAACGAGCAGATAAATGTAAAGTATCTGTTTTGGTATATTTAAATACTGCACCATCAGTGTATGCGGTATCAAAATGTTGTACTACATATATTTTGGTATTATCTTTTTGATCAATAATTACTTTTTTTTCTGATACTTTTGTTTGAGTTAAATCTATTTTTTCAATTCTATTTTTTGCATTGGTTAAAAATAAAAATTGTTTGTAAATAGGTCGATAGGTAATAATAGCTAAAAACATGCCTAACAGCATGATCCATTTTCTTCCTACTTTATCACTCAACCAACCAAATAATACAAAGCAAGGAGTGGCCATTAAAATAGCCCATAACATGAGATCACGCGACTGTATAAATTCTACTTTACAAACTGTTTCAATAAAACTTTGTGCATAAAACTGACCCGTGTACCATACCACCCCTTGGCCCATTACTGCACCAAACAAGGCCAACAATACCATTTTAAAATTCGCTTTATGTCCAAAACTTTCTTTCAATGGATTCACCGAAGTTTTTCCTTCTGTTTTTAATTTTGAAAACATAGGTGATTCGCTCATGCGCATTCTAATCAAAACGGAAATACCTACTAGTAATAATGAAATCCAAAATGGATATCTCCAGCCTCCCCACTCTGCACTAAACTTTTCTACCCCTTGTCCTGAACGAATTAAAATGATAACTCCTAAAGCTAAAAACAGTCCTAAGGTGGCTGTGGTTTGAATCCAACTTGTCCAAAATCCTCTTTGACCTGAAGGCGCATGTTCTGCAACATAAGTAGCAGCGCCACCATATTCTCCTCCTAATGCCAAACCTTGTAATAATCTAAGTATTAACACTAATATGGGGGCGGCCCAACCAATAGTTGCAAATCCTGGCACCAATCCAATTGCAAATGTGGAACCTCCCATGATAACTAAAGTCAATAAAAAAGTATGTTTACGTCCAATCAAATCACCTAAACGACCAAACACCAATGCCCCAAAGGGTCGCACAATAAAACCTGCCGCAAAAATGGCTAATGTACTTAAAAGTGCTGCTGTACCTGCGTCTGCTGGAAAAAATTGTTTAGAAATGATAGTGGCCAACATGCCAAAAATGTAAAAATCATACCACTCAATTAAGGTACCCACCGAAGAGGCTCCAATAACAAAAGCAATACTATTTTGCGATTTTGCTTGACTCATATTTTAAATTGTTTTCAAGTGAATATTCAAGTTAAATATTTAAACTGAAAAATGTAAATTTGAGTAACACTATTTAACGATTCCTTATGTCTTACCCGTATCAAATTAAAAGCATAGAAGCTTATCACGAAGCTTATAAGAATAGTATCGAAAATCCAGAAAAATTTTGGGGAGACATTGCCGAAAATTTTTATTGGCGAAAAAAATGGGACAAAGTATTAGATTGGAATTTTAAGGATCCAATGGTGCAATGGTTTCAAGGAGGAAAATTAAATATTACCGAAAATTGTTTGGACCGTCATTTAAATACTATTGGAGATACCCCTGCTATTATTTGGGAGCCCAATAATCCAGAGGAACATCACCGCATTATTACTTATAAACAATTGCATCATAAAGTTTGTCAGTTTGCACAAGTACTCATAAATAACGGTGTTAACAAAGGAGATCGTGTTTGCATTTATATGGGGATGATCCCCGAATTAGCAATTGCAGTGTTGGCATGTGCACGAATTGGCGCCATCCATAGTGTCATATTTGGAGGTTTTTCTGCACAAAGCATTTCAGATCGTTTACAAGATGCGCAAGCTACATTTATCATAACATGCGATGGTGCTTTTAGAGGCGCCAAAGACATTCCATTAAAATCGGTGATTGATGATGCTTTAATAGGAAATAAAACCATTCAACGTGTGATTGTTTGTACGCGCACTCGAACAGCTGTTTCTATGATGAAAGGAAGAGATGTATGGTGGGAAGATGAAATCAAAAAAGTAGAAACCCAAGGCATTCATTTTGTAGCTGCTGCCGAAATGGATGCAGAAGATCCTTTATTCATTTTATATACTTCTGGCTCCACAGGAAAACCAAAAGGAGTAGTGCATAGCACTGCAGGCTATATGGTATATACCAATTATACTTTTGTAAATGTATTTCAATACCAACCCAACCAAATATTTTTCTGCACAGCAGATGTGGGTTGGATTACAGGACACAGTTATATTGTATACGGACCCTTAAGTGCTGGTGGCACATCATTGATGTTTGAAGGTATTCCTACTTTTCCGGATGCTGGTCGATTTTGGAGTATCATTGATAAATTTAAAGTGAACATATTATATACTGCCCCAACTGCCATTCGATCCTTAATGGGATTTGGTTTAGGGCCCATTCAGGGGCATGATTTAAGTAGTTTAAAAATATTAGGTACGGTGGGAGAACCCATTAATGAAGAAGCATGGCATTGGTATGATGAACATATTGGACATAAAAAATGTCCCATTGTAGATACTTGGTGGCAAACCGAAACAGGCGGTATTATGATTTCAAATATGGCAGGCATAACACCAGGTAAACCAGGTTGGGCTACTTATCCTATGCCAGGTGTAGCGCCCATTTTAGTAGACGATAAAGGAAATGAAATTACCCAAAAGGAAGATGGATTATGGCGTGGTAATTTATGTATCACACAACCTTGGCCCGCCACATTAAGAACTACTTATGGTGATCATGAAAGATGTCGCACTAATTATTTTGCAACCTATGACAATTTATATTTCACAGGAGATGGTGCATTAAAAAATAGTGAAGGCCAATACAGAATAACTGGACGTGTGGATGATGTATTAAATGTGAGTGGACACCGA
>JAFMJX010000160.1 GCA_017853235.1 Chitinophagaceae bacterium
ATTAGTAGACTTCAACGAAATTTATGGTAATTCAATAGCTACTGCTGCTGAACCAGCTAAAAAGACTCGTAGAAGTAAAGCTGCTCCTAAAAAAGTAGAAGCTGCTGCAGCAGAAACTCCTGCTACAGAAGCTCCAGCTACAGATGCTTCACCAGAAACTGCTGCTGAATAATGAGAGTAGTCAAAACGACAATGATTTAGTTCATTTATATAAAGGCAAGACTTTTAAGTCTTGCCTTTTTTTTGACTTTTTGAACCCTTTGACGAAATGTTTAAAAGTTAATATGGAAAAGTAAAAAATTGTTTCTTTTTTTGCATAACAAAACACCACATTTAATATGGCTCATCAACCCGCAATTTTAGTTTTAGCAGATGGCAATGTTTTTCATGGCCAAGCCTTTGGAAAAATAGGCACTACCACCGGGGAAATATGTTTTAATACGGGTATGACTGGTTATCAAGAGGTTTTTACCGATCCTAGTTATACTGGTCAGGTGATTATCATGAACAATGTACATATTGGTAATTATGGGGTAAAGGATACCGATGTAGAAAGTAAGTCGGTTAAAATACATGGATTAATTGGACGTAATTTAGAAGAAAAATATAGTCGTTCTCAAGCCAATGGAAATTTAAATGAATATTTAATTGCCAATAATATCGTTTCTATTGAAGGGCTTGATACACGTGCTTTAGTAGCGCATATTCGTACAACAGGAGCAATGAATTGTATCATATCTTCTGAAATATTAGACGTGGAGACATTAAAAGCGCAATTAGCAAAAGTGCCAAGTATGGATGGATTGGAATTAGCTAGTACTGTAAGCACTAAAGAAATTTATGAATTAGGGGATACCCATTCACCCCTTAAAGTTTCTGTTTTAGACTTTGGTGTGAAACATAATATATTACAATGTTTGGTTGACAGAGGCGTCCATGTTCGTGTGCATCCAGCTAAAACCGATTTTGCTACTTTAAAAGCATTTAATCCTACTGGTTATTTTTTGTCCAATGGACCTGGTGATCCAGCTCCCATGGATTATGCAGTTAATACTATTAAGCAAGTATTGGCCGAAAAAAAGCCTTTATTTGGGATTTGCTTAGGGCATCAATTATTGGCCTTGGCAAATGACATACCTACCTTTAAAATGCATCATGGACATCGTGGATTAAATCATCCTGTGAAGAATGTGATTACAGGTCTTTGTGAAATTACTACCCAAAATCATGGTTTTGGAGTGGATCCAGAAGCGGTTCGTAAGCATCCAAATGTGATTGTTTCTCATGTAAATTTAAATGATGACTCCATCGAAGGGATTCAATTAAAAGATCGCCCAGCATTTAGTGTACAGTATCATCCCGAAGCAACTCCTGGTCCTCATGATAGCAGGTATTTGTTTGATGATTTTGTATCTTTAATGAAGTCAAACTAATTTGTATGTTACAAATTGCCATCATCAATGGGCCTAATTTAAATCTTTTGGGAAAGAGGGAGCCAGGGGTGTATGGCCATGAAAGTTTTGACGATTTCTTAGCACAACTTAAAAAGGATTTCCCGCAAGTAGCGTTTACTTATTTTCAAAGTAATATTGAAGGCGAATTAGTGCAAGCAATTCAAGATCATGGATTTAATAAAGATGGCATTATATTAAACCCAGCAGCATATACTCATACTTCTGTAGCAATAGGTGATGCAGTAGCTGCCATTCAAACACCCGTGATAGAAGTTCATATTAGTAATGTTCATGCCCGTGAGGATTTTCGTAAAATTTCACATGTGTCTGCAAAAGCAGTAGGATCTATTGTGGGGTTAGGTTTGAATGGGTATGCGTTGGCTACAGAATGGTTTGTTTCAAAGAAAAGCTAATTGTTTTATAGGGCATAAAATTCAAATAATCATCTATACTAGCGCTTGCTTTTTATCGCTACAATAGCTATTATATTTGTAACAAATAATTCATGTTTCGAAAAAAACTGATATGGTTAATTGGCATTACACTTGTAGTGAAATGTGTTGCATCCTTTTTGTTAGAATTAGGAAATGATGAAGTGTATTATTACACTTACGCAGTGCAACCGGATTGGAATCATTTTGATCATCCACCTATGGTGGGATGGATGATTCGACTATTTACTTTTAATTTACATTGGGTGAATACTTTTTCCATGCGCATAGGGAGCATGGTGGCCGCGGCATTAACTACTTTTGTAATTTTTGAATCGGGAGTATTAATAAAAAATGAAAAGGCTGGTTGGATAGCGGCTTTAATGTATCAACTTTCTATTTACACTTCAATTATTGCAGGCATGTTTGTCATGCCGGATAGTCCCCAAGTTTTATTTTTTGCTTTGAGTATTTATATGATGCTTAGTTGGGTCAACCAACCCCGATTATTTACCTTTTTGGATTGGGTTGTATTAGGTCTATTTATTGGCTTGGCTACTTTAAGTAAAGTGCATGGGTTGTTTTTGTGGGCTGGATTTGGAGCTTTTATATTATTGAATCAGTCCAAAACATTACAGCAAAAAAATATTTACATCGCAATGATAGTAAGTATGATTTGTGTGATACCTATCATTTATTGGAATTTCAAATACGATTTTATTACTTATAAGTTTCATTCTAATAGGGTGACACATACTGGTTTATCTTGGGATAGCTTTATACAGCAAATAGGGGGTGAGTTTTTATATCAAAATCCATTTGTATACATCTCGATTGCTATTGCATTATTTAAAATCAAAAGGGTTAAGTTTATTTCTAAAAATGCTTTATCCATTTCACTGTTATTATGGTTAAGCATTCCATTATTGATTTTATTTTGGGGTATTTCATTATTTAATCCAACATTGCCTCATTGGACAGGGCCTGCTTATATTAGCTTATTTTTAATTGCAGGAGTATATTGGTCAAGCTATTCACGTAAGGTAATTCCTGGCTTAATGAAAGGAGGAATTGCTTTTATAGGCTTACTACTCTTTAGTTTTATGTTATTGGTCTTTGTTTTTCCTCGTCAATTAGGGTCTAAAAATGTAGAAAATTTAGGAGAATACAACCCTATCAATGATGTGACAGGTTGGAAGTATTTTAGTACACATTTTGATAGCTTATATGTAAGGGAACAAAAGGACTCAGTGATGTCAAAAGGTGCTCCCATTTTGGTGAATAAATGGTTTCCAGCAGGTCATTTGTTTTTTTATACTGCAAGACCATTACAAATAAAAGTAATAGGGGTGGGTGCAATCAATGATTTACACAAATTTGCCTGGTTAAATAAAGAGTCAGATACCTTGCAATTGGGACAAGATGCTTATTACATTACGCCTTCTAATTTACCTAATGATCCTAATAAATTGTATGGTGATTATTTTGAATCAATCCCTACTCCTGACACGCTTCCTTATATTTCAAAAGGAGTGGTGCTTCGAAATTTTTATATTTATCGATTAAAAGGCTGTAAGAAAATCCCAGAAAAAAGTCTAAAATATTAGTATAAGAAATACGCTTCAGTACCTTTTAGTCTTTGGAAACGTATATTAATTCCTTTAGTAGATAAATTGATCAAAGTCCTTACGGTAAGAAATACTTACTCCTTGACGATTTCGTCTCCCCAAACTACTTCCATTAATATCTAAACTATTTCTGTTAAATATGATAGCGCGTAATTTACGGTCGTTGGTTAAAATAAATTCAATATTTAAATCAGGCAGCCATTGAAAACTTCCATTTTGAATGGTAGTAGTATTGCGCACATTAAAGTCCAAATCACCTCCTACATTAAGAATGATTTTATCGTTTAAAAAACTCCTGCCTAACTTTAAATTCACTCTTTGACGATCAATTTTATTAGCATTTATTGCTATCCCAGTTCCAGAAGGGTCCAATAAATTACCACTATTATACACGGAAGAGCCTACATCAAAACGAAGGCTATTGTCACCTGTTACTTTATTTAATAAATGAGTGATGGATTTATTGACTTCTTTGGTGAGTAGTTGAGAGATGGTATTGATTCCAATTGAAGTAATACTATAGGCATTATTGCTATTGCCAGCATTAAATCCTACTGGTGCAAAAGAATTAAACACAATTAAGAATGAAACTTGTTTTAATATTTCATTTTCATCCCGTTCTAATCGTGTGATGAATTGAGAAAACTCATTGTCTGAGCTAATTGGATTTCCTTGAGGAAATGCTAATGAGAATTTAATATCAGGTCTTGCTAATTTATTACGAAGTGCTGCTATCACATATACGCTGCCTCGGTATGATTTTACCGCATTGCTAAAGTTGGCACTACCCACCAATTCATTTAAACTCACTCGGTCGGCAGTATATCTAGCATCAACATGCATATCAGCTTCATAAGGATTTCCAGACCATTCAATATAATTTCCAGCTTCAGGAATGAGTTCAAAAGGCTTTTTAATAAAGGATTGGAAGTTAAAATCATAATTTCCTGATTCAATATTGTAT
>JAFMJX010000012.1 GCA_017853235.1 Chitinophagaceae bacterium
GTCGGATGCCGGCTTTCAAAAAAGGTTTACTTCTAATGTAGAAGTGCTGAATGAGTTACATGCCACTGGGCAAAATGTTCAAATTATGGCTGGTCATTTTTTTAATTGGGAATTTGCCAATTGGGGGGCTTCTAAATATGGAAAATATCCATTCATTGCAGTGTACATGCCTTTGAGTAATCCTTACTTCAATAAGTTAGTATTATCAACGCGTCAACGATATGGAAGTATTATGATACCTGCGACTAATTTTAGGGCACACTTTCAAAAGTATGCAACTGATGGTCATTATGCTATGGCTTTAGCAGCAGATCAAAATCCAGGCAACCCTATGTCTGCATACTGGTTACCTTTTTTTGGTATCATGACTCCTTTTGTAAAAGGGCCCGAAAAAGGAGCGAAGCTGAATAATACGGCTCAAGTATTTGTCCATTTTTATAGCACTAAAAGAGGTTATTATCATATGCAATATGAAGTGATGACGACTTCTCCTAATTATTTTAAGGATGGACAATTAACAGCTTTGTATGTAAAAACATTGGAAGAAAAAATAAAGCAAAATCCTGCTAATTATTTATGGAGCCACAAAAGATGGAAGTATGAATTTGATGCTGAAAAATATGGAAAGTTGGTGGTGGAGTAATCTTTTACAAAATGTCAGCTTCGTCTTCGCTCGGTTTATTTTTTGAAACTTCTATGTTGAATTTATCTTTCAAAAATAGTACTGCATCCCATCCATCTTGAACTATTCTAATGTTATGAATTCCTTCTTTTTTTAGAATGCTTGCAGCTAAAGTATTGTTATCTCCATGATCACTTATGATATAAATATTAAAGTGTTCATCTAATTCGGAAAAACTTCCAGGGTCCACAAATTCTAATAATGGTATGTGCACCGAATTTTTGATATGTCCTTTATTGAATTGTTCTTCCGATCGTATGTCTAGGACCATTAAAAATTCATCAAAAGGAATATCCATGGCAAGTTCATCCACTTCCACTTCAATGACTAAGTCATGTGGTAAATTTGCTGCAGACCATGTTGCGTAACCACCTTCAAGGTATCCTTTAATATGAGAAAAACCTAGTTTTTCAAAATATGCAATAGCAATTTTTTCATGATCATCATCTCCCACAAAGACAAGTGGTTGATCAAATTTAAATAAGCCCAATGCTGCGGCTTCTTGAATAATGCTAGGTTTAAAATGAATAGAACCTGGAATATAGCCCTCTAAAAAAATATTTTCATCACGGGTATCAATGATGAGTATATTTTCATCCTTAATAATTTGTTGAAATTCGGATAAATTTAAACCCATATTATCCCACTAAGGTTTCTACAAATTGGTTCACTTGTTCAATACGATTGTAATCTACATTATAGAAAATGAACTTGCCTTCTCGAATAGTCACTACAATTCCAGCTCTTCTTAAAATAGCTAAATGTTGTGAGGCTACAGATTGCTCTAATCTTAGTTTAACATAAATTTCAGTGACTGTCATTTTTTGATGTTCGTCAATCAATTTCACTATCTGTTGACGTAATTTGTGATTCAATGCTCTTAAAATCATTGCAGCTTTTTTTGCGTGCAACAAATCTACTTTTAAAGGACTTGGTCCGTTCGTTAAAGCTAATGTGGGTAATGATTGATTCATAACAATAAAAGTAAGGGGGGTTTATAAACTAAAATTGCAAACCAAAGTTATGACTTTATTCTAACTAGTTTGTTTTTTTTAATATATATATTGTTGATTATTAATTTGGTTAATGGAATAATTTTTAAACATCTCACTTGGACATTTTGGTAATATCAAAGTTTAAATATTGGATTGATATAGTCAAAATTATTTGACAAGCGGTTTAAAATAGTACTCTTTTAAATATCGAGGACTCACATATGCCACATTTTCAAATTGTTCTGCCTCCCATTTTGCTTGGGCAAGTGCCTTTAAATTATCAATGGTGTAATTGTCATCTAGGTACTGCACTTTGTCATTTTGTACTAGGTCTCTTGTTTTTGCAACTCCAGAACCAATACATACCAGGGGGCCTTTTGATAACAGCGTTTCCATCAAAGGGGTATTGATCTCAAAGGCTTGCTCTGCTTGAATTTCATTTAAATTTGAATCATACACACCTCCAAATACTTCCATTCTTTTTGCGTCTAACATTGAAAATATTTGTATAGAAGAAGGATTTGAGCTGTGTAAAGTTTGTGTTGCTTTATGTGCTAATAAGCGAAGCGTAGACAATCCAATAAGAGGTTTTTGAAGTGCATAGGCTAGTCCTTTGGCGCTCGCCAAACCCACCCTTAACCCAGTGTAACTGCCAGGGCCTAGCGTTACCACAATGGCATCCAATTCGGTCACTTTCAAGGAATGGCTTGTAAGTAATTCTTTTACAGCCACTTGAGCAAATTGGGCATGAGCATTCGCGACTTTGCTTTCTCTGATTCCCACCCATTCCTGCCCTTTACTGATCCCAATTAAGGCATCTGGACCTGCAGTGTCTATATATAGTAATGTTGCCAAACTAGCTTTATTTTGTTTTGCAAAAATAGGCGGTGGATTGATAGAAAAATAAGAAATTGCAACTCTTAATTAAATTATATGTCAAAAAAGATCATTCAGTCTAACAAAGTACCTGCTCCAATTGGTCCTTATAGTCAAGCAGTCATTGCCAACGGCTTTTTGTTTGCAAGTGGGCAAGTTGCCTTTAACCCTGCAACAGGAGAATTAGTGTTAAGTGATATCCAATCTGAAACACGTCAAGTTATGGAAAACATAAAAGCAATTTTAGAGGAGGCTTCTATTAATTTTAATCATGTAGTGAAAACTTCTATATTTTTAAGTGATATGCAATTATTTGCACAGGTGAATGAAGTGTATGCAAGTTATTTTACTGCCGATTTTCCAGCACGTGAAACAGTAGCTGTAAAAACATTACCTCGTAATGTGAATGTTGAAATAAGTATTACAGCATTGATGGAATTATAAATTATTTCATGGCAATTTGATATTGCGTTTCTAATAAAATAGTTTCTTGGGGCTTCAATATTTGAAGCCCTATTTTATTATTAAAAGCGTTAGGGGCACCACTTAAATTTTCAATGGCAATACTCTTACGGTGTGGCGGTGTATAAATTTGTAAATAAGGGTAGGAGGAAGTGGGTTGAATACTGAGTATATATTTTTCATTTTCCAAAAAGCAAGTGTTGGCATTGGATGCTAGTTCAAATCCATCATCTAGCATGATGCCTTTTAATAATAATCCATTTTCAAACCTAGTTTCTTTTAAAAGATTTCCTGTAGGTAATAAATCTGCATCGTATTCCATTTTCCCTTTGCATGAAAAACGAAGGGTACATTCGTCAATACTTTTTCCTAATTGAAAATAAGGATGCCATCCATCTACCATTGGGATGCTATTTTCGCTTCTATTTTTGATCTCAGTTTTTACTTCAATTTTATTGTTGATATGTAAAGTCCAAGTGATTTCTATTTGAAAATGAAAAGGGTAGCCAGGATCGGTTCCTACATATTGATGTTGTAAAGTGACCAAAGCACTTTTTTCAAGGACCTTTGAGTCTATTACTTGGAAAGTCGCATCGTAAAGAAGCCCATGAATGGCATGTTTGCCAAGAAGAAATTTTTCAATGGTATGGGTCTCATTCAAATGGATATACTTGCCCTCCTGTAGTCGACATACGAAAGGACACATTTTTGCACTTCTAAATCCATTGGATTCAAAATGTCCCTCATTATCTTGAAAATCATTGCCTTCTATAAATTCAACCAATGATTGATTTTGTTGCCAGGTCCAACTATTGAGTAAAGCTCCTTTGCTTGCAATTTGAATGTTGATATGGGCTTCGTTGTCACTTAATTGTATGAGTTCTGAGTTGCCTTGGTAAAAGGTTTTAATGGAAAAAGACATAGTTGCTTTGTTTAAATGGGAAATTAAAACTATTCTATTAACTTTGATTGGTAAAGAAAAAAAAGTATGAAAAATTGTTTACTCATTGGCTTAATCTTTTCGTTTCAATGTGTTTTAGGACAAGTTTTTCCTAAGTATGATAGTACCTTGAAAATTGGCAAAACGGGTTACCGTATAAATTGTTTGAATAAATCTAACGACCGAAACATACTTAATATTAGGCCAATCGGTTTTAAGGCCGAAGTACGTGAAGCCTCCTTAGAAATTAAAGCAAGAGTATTGTCGGCAGAGATTGACGATTTAAACAATGATGGATTTCCCGAAGTCATTATTTTTATACAAGAACCAAACGGTAAAAAAAGTTTGTTTTGTGTGAGTTCTAAAGAAAATGAAAGACTAGAACCTATTTATTTCCCAGACATTACAGATGATATGGTGTTGAGTAAGGGCTATAGGGGTCAAGATGATTTCAAATTGGTCGAAGGTATTTTGTTTAGAAAGTTTCCCATTTATGATACCGATACTGCCATAAAAACACCCACCAAAAAAGTAAGACAAATTTTTTATCGTGTCGTAGCTGGAGAACAAGGTACTTTGAAATTTAAAGCATTCAAAAATTTTGAAATGAATGCAGAAGATGTTAAACAATAGTTTAGTTACTATTATTGCCCCCCCGAAGTAATGATGATTTTTCCCATGGACTTTTCCATACCCGCATCATCTCGTGCAAAAACTAAATAAATACCAGAAGCCACTTTGGAACCTTCGTACGTTTTTCCATTCCATATAGCTTGCCCGCCTAGTGCCCTAGTTTGGAATACTAATTTTCCATCTAATGTGGTAATTTTTACAATTGCATTATTAACAAATCCTTTCATAGCAATGGGACCTTCATAATTTGGCAAAACTGGATTTGGAAAAACGATGATGTTTTGTGTTGATTGTATCGTTTCATTTGCGGAGCTTCTATAGCTTACCAATTGATTATTGGTATTCATAAAAACCTCTCCACTTAGCGGCGCAATACATATTTGTAATATAGTGTCATTGGGCAAAGGGCTGTTATTTTTGGAAAATCTCTGTAAAATTTGACTTCCATCTTCACTTAATAACCAACAGCCATTATTGGTTCCAACCCATTTTTGATTGGCACCATCCACTGCCATGGTGTTTACAATTTCTTTTTGGAAAAGGAGTCCTGCAAATCCATTACTATTTTTTATCTGTGGTAAGTATGCTTTACAATTACCAAGTTCCGAGCAATCAAATAATCCAATTCCATTATTGGTGCCTACCCACATGGTTCCCTTTTTATCTTCAAGAATACTTGTCACACTGCTGCTTGGTAAATTATTATTAATGGTACTTAATTGATACCAAGTATTGTTAGTGGAGTTGTAAATGATAACACCTTGATTATTGGGAGCGATTATCCAAATTTGACCTTGTTGATTCACTACCATTTTTTGTGCTCCATTTAAAGATATATTGGATGGAGGGATGATATTTTTCCAACTGTTATCTCTTTTTTGAAGCAAACCTTGTTGGTCAACCAAAACCCATAATACGCCTTCTTGATCAAATTGCAAATCGGAGTAGGGGCCTTTTACATTTAAAGGAGTTATTTGTTCACTCACAGATTGGTCAAGATTCGTATGCCATAATCCATTTTGATAGGTAAACCAAATGCTATTGTCATTAGGATCTGTAGTGCTGAAATTTAAAACTGGAATGGCTACTCCTTTATTTGTTACAAAACTCTTCCAACCTTCTTCATTGTAGCGTGCCCATCCATTATTGTTATTGCTAAATCCCCCTACTAAAAAAGAAGCGTTGCTATTTATTTTTCCTTTGATGGTTGCTTGAGGGCCGCCTAATGAAATCCAATTTGAAATAGCGGTAGCATTATTATTTTTATAAAACAAACCATGTAAGCTATCTGCCACCCAAATATTATTTCCATCCCAACAAAAGTCTTTAGGGTTACTAAGTATGCTGCTGTCAATGACTGTGAGAAACGTTTTATCTGCATTAAGTTGCATCATGCTTCCTTTACTTCCCCATTTGATTGCTAAAAACACCCCCTCCTTACTTGCTTTGCATACATTGATAATTCCACGATTCATGACCATGAGCGGCATAGTAGATGGATATTGGTAAACAGCAATATTATTGTAGAGGTAAATTTGATTATTGAATTGAGTTATTTTTTGAATTCCAATATTATTATACTCGCTTCTCCATTGCCATGCATTGGTCGCCCAATTATTTTTTAATGGGCATGTCCAAATTCCATTTTCGGTGACTGCGTATAAATCATTTGCTGTGCAGTTCACTTGAAAAGTGATGGTATTTTGTCGATTATTATTGGGAAACCAGGTATCCTTTATTTCGTGTTTAATTAAATCAATTACAACAATTCCAAAATTGGTTGAAATGAAAGCCCAGTTGTGTAAAATATAAATATCATTTATTTTTTTATTGCCATACAAATTAGACAACCACAAATCATTGATGGAATATACTTGATCACCTTGTATGATATCAATATTGCTATTTTGATAAGCAATAATCATTTGCGATTGTTCGCTATCCCATGCGCTACAAGCAATTCCCATATCATGTAGTCCATTGGATTTGCCAATTAATTCAATCTGATTCTTACTATTTACGAGTGCTACTTGAAAAGAGGTAGTTGCAGAAAGTACTTTTTCACCTTGATCATTCACTGCTAAAGTTACTTGCTGAACTGATTGATTATTATAATGTTCTCTCCATGTCCCAATTGCTCCTAAATTATTTTGACACCATATGTGGTTGCATGATGTAATGCCAATAATGAAGAAAACAAATTTGAGCATAGCTGTTTTTTTAACGCATTGCACTATAAATAGCTTCTTGAATATTTGAACGTAAGTTTAATTCACTGAATGCTTTATTGTTTCGTGTGGGGTAAACTCTATTGGACAAAAAGATATATAGTAATTGATGTTCGGGGTCGGCCCAAACACAAGTCCCTGTAAATCCCGTATGACCAAAAGTGGATGGTGATACGCTGGCGCTTGGGTAAGGTTCTTTCAAACTAGCATTATTTTTTTCTGGCTTATCAAAACCTAAACCTCTTCTACTATTTTCGGTATTGTAAGAAGTAAAACTTTCTACAGTAGAGGTTTGAAAGTATCTTTTTCCTTCCCATTCTCCTTTGTTCAACAACATCAAATATAATTTGGCTAAATCGGTTGCATTGCTGTATAATCCAGCATGGCCGGCAATGCCTCCCATCATGGAAGCACCTTCATCATGAACCGATCCTTGAATTAATTCATGACGGTAGTAATCATCCACTTCAGTTGCTGCAATATTTTGTATACTGGTTTTTTCTAATGGTAAAAATCCAGTGGAACTCATTTTTAATGGATTATAAAATTGTTGAGTCGTGTATTCGTTTAAATTCATTCCTGTTACTTGCTCTACAATTTGTCCAAGAAAAATAAAATCATTATCACTGTATACATATTTTCCTGGTGTTGTTACAGGACTAATTAAAATTTTTTGTTGAATGGTATCTTTCCAAGAATCTAATAAATACTTAGTAGGAGTGATCATTTTATGATGTCGACTATCTGGAATGGAAGTGACCATATCAGGCAAATAACCACCTTCTTTATTCAATAAAAATTCGTAAAATTTAATATATGGGAACAAACCTGCTTGATGTAATAATAAATCGCGTAATGTGATATTGGCTTTAGCATTTCCCCTTACCCAAGGCAAATAATCACCAATCGTTTTATTGATATCAACTTTACCTTCTTCCACAAGCTTCATAATAGATACTGTGGTCGCACTCACCTTAGTAACAGAAGCTAGGTCATAACTTGTTGCAAGTGTAACAGGGGCAGAATTTTCATCTGCAATTTTTCCATATGCTTTATTAAAAACAATTTCATTGTTTTTCGCTACTAAAACTTGACATCCAGGTATTGCTTTTTTTTTAATAGCATCTGCCACTAATGAATCAATGACAGCTAACTTTTGAACATGAATCCCCAAATCCTTATTCATAGAGGCACTTGGTGAATAGATAGGGCTTGTTTCAATATTATCATGTAATCCTTCTTCTAAACCTTGGCTCACTGTAACAGGCAATTGCCCAGCAGCTTGCAGTTGTCCCATCAACCATTTCAAGGCAGCTTGTTGTGTAAAGGAATTGTCTTCGTAGGCAAACAAAATATTAGATATTTTATTAAAATCAGCCACTGCATATGGATTTCCAAAAATAAGATGCACCCAATTGGATGGATGAGGTTCATTTAAAAATTCAATGATTGCAGGTGATAATTCAAAATGATTGGCAGGACGACGATTGTAATTATGTAAACCAATCATTACTTGATCATATTCATTTAAACTACTTTTTAAAGCGGCCACATCAGCACTTAAATTGCCATTCACAAATAGGACCGAAACACCAAATTGTTTTAATTGAGTAGTAATGGTATTGTCCTTTGTTTGATTTAAAGCAACGTATACCATTTTTTTATTTTTATTTAAAATAGGATGCGTCTGATTTCCTCTAACAAATGTGAGAGATTGTTCTGCCATATTTTGTTTAATTGCTGCTACAGATTGATTTAAATCTGCTGTGATATGAGTGGTATCAATGGGAGCCCATTGGGATAATCCATATTTGTATTTAGCAGCTAAAATCTTTTTTACACGATCTTTAATATCTCTTCTTTTCAATCTTCCTTCTTTAATAGCCGATCTTATTTTTTTGATGGTTTGGTCCACATCACCTGGCAAGCAAAGCATGTCGTGACCTGCAATAATGGCTTGCACATTGGCTTCACCTTGTGGGAAGTATTTGCTGATGGCTTTCATTTCAAGTGCATCAGTGACACTAATTCCTTTAAAGCCTAATTCATTACGTAATAAGCCATTCACAGCTTTTGCCGAAAGAGACGTTGCAAAATTAGGAGTAGGGTCAATGGCTGGTACCGATAAATGAGCTACCATAACAGATGCTATCCCCGCATCAATTAAGGCTTTAAAGGGGACTAGCTCCAAGGAATCTAATTGAGCACGATTTTTATTAATAATTGGTATGTCCAAATGGGAATCCACCGAAACATCTCCATGTCCAGGAAAATGTTTTGCAGTTGCCATCACCCCGTTGTCTTGCAATCCTTTCATATATGCAATGGCATAATCTGTTACCGTTTTTTTGTTTTCACCAAAACTGCGATCATTAATCACTGGATTTGCTGGATTATTATTGATATCTGCATCCGGTGCATAGTCTACTTGAATGCCTAATCTTTTACATTGTGCTGCAATTGCTGCACCCATTTGATAACTTAAATTACTTGAGGGTATGGCGCCAATGGAAAGTTGCCTTGGAAACATTTCAACACTATCTAAACGCATCCCAACTCCCCATTCTGCGTCCATGGTTATTAGTAAAGGAGTTTTAGCAATGGATTGGTAGAAATTGGTTTGCATGGCTTCTCTTACAGGACCTCCTTGAAAAAAACACAAACCACCTACATTATATTTTTTGATCAATTCCCCTAAGGAATCAATTTTTTTGGCATCCCAATTACTATGTGCTCTAAGGATCATTAATTGTGCAATTTTTTGATCAAAAGAAAGAGCATTGTATTGTTTTCGAATCCATCTTTTTTCGGTTATGGACTGTGCTTGTGTGTTTTGAATCATCAAGACAATACATAGTAGCACCAACATTGTTTTTTTAAACATATACCTATTTTTAAACCCAATATATGGGAGATTTAATAATTGCAATTTAAGGATAAAAAAAAGCTTACACTTGATTGTGTAAGCTTTTATAGTAATTTTTTATACTGATTTTTTATGACTTTGGGCTCAAAGCCAATTTTGAATGCGTGTTTGAGAAGCTTATTCGCTATCTCCCTCACCTTCCGTTTCTTCTTCTGGTAAAACTGGCTCTACTCCTGCCGCTTTTAATTGCCCAAACCACTTTATCATTTTTTTCATATCGCTGGCATACACTCTCTCAAAATCCATGGAAGGGAATACCTTTTTAAAATAAGCTAGCGTTGCTTTAGCATCCTTTTCTTCAGGAAGCTTTTCGCTGGATTTACCCATAGCAATAAATACTTCTGCCAAAAACACGTTATCGTGGGTGGTAAACACTTCAATACTTTCTAAATGTGAGAATTGATGTGCTCTTGAGCTAATAAATTGAGTGTTATTATTTTCAAGTGATCTAGCAATGGCGCCGTCACTTTTGCTCGTTAATAATTCAAATAAACCTGACATCCCCGATACCGCAATCAATTTGTTGTATTCCATATAATAGTTGTGCTTTTTTACGGGCGCAAATTACTGAAAAACCCCCAATTTTCATTTTTTAAACTACCTTTGTTTATCTAAAAAATCAAGCTTATGCCCGGTTTTGAATTATTTGATGATGCCGAAAAAAAAGAAGTGAATGAAGTCCTTGAAACAGGGATTTTAATGAGATATGGATTTGACGGCCCTCGTAAAGGAATTTGGAAATCAAAGGAGTTGGAACAAGCAATTTGCTCCACTTTTGGAACAGGATATGCGCAGCTTACTTCTAGCGGAACTGCAGCATTAACCACTGCTATGGCAGCTTTAGGTATTGGTGCCGATGATGAAGTAATCATGCCCGCATTTACTTTTGTGGCAAGTTTTGAAGCAGTTTTAAGTATGGGAGCTGTTCCAGTTTTAGTGGATATTGATGAAACTTTGACGCTTTCCCCTGCAGCTGTTAAAGCAGCCATTACACCAAAAACCAAATGTGTCATGCCCGTGCATATGTGTGGTAGTATGGCCGATTTAGATGCCTTACAACAAATTTGCAAGGAACATGATTTAATATTATTAGAAGATGCTTGTCAAAGTATTGGCGGCACTTATAAGGGAAAATCTTTAGGGACTATTGGTCATGCAGGCACTTTTTCTTTTGATTTCGTAAAAACAATGACCTGTGGTGAAGGGGGTGTGGTGATGACCAATAACCAAGAGGTATATACAAAATGTGATGCTTTTACCGATCATGGACATGATCATTTAGGGGCAGATCGGGGTGCAGATTTACATCCATTCTTGGGATATAATTTTAGAATAAGTGAATTGCATGCCGCAGTAGGCTTAGCTCAAATAAAAAAATTAGATCGCTTTTTAGCAATTCAACGAAAAAATAATGGCATTTTGAAATCCTATTTGGAGCAAGTGCCAGGAATTAGTTTTAGAGTAGTGCCTGATCCATCTGGCGACAGTGCTAGTTTTTTATCCTGGTTTTTACCTACTGCAGAAGCTATGGAAAAAGCAATTGCTGCTATGAAAGAGGCTGGTATTATGCCTGGCAATTTTTATTGGTATGCAAATAATTGGCATTACATCAAGAAGTGGGATCATTTAAAAAATGCCCATAGTTTATATCCATTCAGTCAAGCGCAACAATCAGCACTAAAAAATTTAGCGCATACTTCATTCTCACAAAGTGATGCCATTATGAGTAGATGTATTTCTACAGCCATTAGCTTGGTTTGGACCGAAGAGCAAGTACATCAAAAAGGGGCCACTTTTTTAGAAGTATTAAAAAAAGCACTCTCCTAAAGTAGTCAATTATGTCATTAGGACAGTCCTTGCAACAAAGACAGCTTCAACGCTTGTCGCCACAACAAATACAATTGATGAAGTTGTTGCAAATTCCGTCTGCTCAAATTGAACAAAGAGTGAAGGAAGAATTGGAAGAAAATCCTGCGCTCGAAATGAATCCAGATTTATTAGACAACGATACCTTGCATTCAGAGGATGCCAATGATGATTTGATTGGGAATATAGAATCGGATGAAGAAGCAGTGCCTGTGGATGAATTTGAATTAAGCAATGAAGATTTAAATGAATACAATTATGATGAGGATGTAGCAGATTACAAAACAAAGGATGATTTTTATCCTGAATTAGATAATGATATTGTCATTCCAATAAAAGCCGAAGTGAGTTTGCATGAAATGCTTATGGACCAACTGAGTATGTTGGCTCTGGAAGAAAAAGAGTATATCATTGCCGAACAAATTATAGGAAGTTTAGAAGATGATGGTTATTTAAGAAGAGCATTACAATCTATTGCAGACGATTTAGCTTTTAAGCAAAGCATGTGGGTAGAAGAAAAAGAAATTGAAGCTTTATTGTTCAAAATTCAACAATTTGATCCCCCTGGAATTGCAGCAAGAAATTTACAGGAATGTCTGTTACTTCAATTGTTAAGAAAACAGGAAGAACTAAAAAATGCTGATCCAACGCTCGTTTTAGCAATCAATGTGGTGGAAAAGCATTTTGAAGAATTTACTAGAAAACATTACGACAAAATACAAAAGAGTTTGCACCTTGAAGAAGCGCAAATGAAAGAAGTATTGCACCAAATTATAAGTTTGAATCCCAAACCTGGTGCCGAAACAGGCCATCAGAACGAAGCAGAAATGTATATTATTCCGGATTTTACAGTGGTGATTAATAATGGTATGGTAGAATTGTCATTGAATAGTCGTAATGCACCGCCCCTTATCATTAGCGATGATTACAAGATGATGCTAAAGGAATATGAGCATAGCAAAAAACAGGATAAAGCGCAAAAGGAAGCAATCTTTTTTATCAAACAAAAAATGGATGCCGCTAAGTGGTTTATTGAAATGATACAACAAAGACAACAAACTTTGTTAATGACGATGAAAGCCATTATGGCGCATCAAGAAGCTTTTTTTATGAGTGGAGATACCACTCAGTTGCGTCCTATGATTTTAAAAGACATTGCAGCAGCTACAGGGTTAGACGTTTCTACAGTGAGTAGGGTGGCAAATAGTAAGTATGTACAAACTGAGTTTGGTACTTTTTTACTAAAATATTTTTTTAGTGAATCTCTTACTACCGACACTGGAGAAGAAGTAAGTACGAAGGAAGTGAAAGCGATTTTATTAGAATTGATTGATCAAGAAAGTAAGCAAAAGCCATTGAGTGATGATGAATTGACGGAACAATTGCAGCAAAAAGGATACAATATTGCTCGAAGAACTGTGGCTAAATATCGAGAACTGTTAAATATACCTGTAGCGAGGTTGCGTAAAGAACTTTAATAAAAAATGAATGGAAAATAATACACCTTCAAGGGCTGTTAGATATTTTGGAAATTTTGTTTCCTATGTATTTCATCCTTTGTTTATTCCTACCTATTTTTTGTTGTATCTGATACTTAATGTTCCCTATGAATTTGCTGGAATAACACCATGGCAATTACAATTAAGAGTCTTTAGTGTATTTTGGTTAACAGCATTTTTCCCTGCATTTTCTGTTTTTCTTTTATGGAAATTAAAATTTAGTGAAAGTATTTTTTTAAGAACACAAAAAGAGCGCATCATTCCTTATGTCATCACTATGTTTTTTTATTGGTGGATGTATTATTTAAGTCGTCATTTTAATGATCAACCACTTGCGCTCAAATATTTTTATTTTGGAATATTTATAGCTAGCGCTATGGGATTGGTCATTAATAATTTTATTAAAGTGAGTTTGCATGGAATAGGGGTAGGAGGACTATTGATGGCTGTTTTGTTGGCTGGAATAATGTATCCAATTCAAAATATTTTTTGGGTAAGTATCATGATCGTGATAACTGCAATGGTAATAAGCGCAAGAATGATGGTGAGTAATCATACTAATAAAGAATTGTGGTTGGGTTTGTTGGTGGGAGCTACTACTCAAACCATTGCTTTTTTTTGGGTGTTATAAGGTCTCCCAAAAAATAAAAATTTGATTAATTAAATTAAAATTATGTGGTATAAATTAGGACAAAACATATTAAAGTATAAATTATATTTTTTATCCTTTTTGATATTAACCACTGTGGTATTGGGTTATTTCGCATCACAGGTAAAATTGAGCTACGAATTCACCAAAGCCATTCCTGAAGATAACCCCAAGTTTGTCATATATAAAAAATTTGTACATCAGTTTGGCGTAGACGGTACTACTATAGTAATTGGTTTTCAAACTGATCAATTGTTCACTCCCACTGTATTTAATCAACTATTCGAATTACATCAACAAATTAAAAATATTCCAGGGGTGACGGATGTGTTAAGTATTCCCTATGCTTATACCTTATCAAAAGATACAATTGCATCAAAGTTTATAGCACAAAAAGTATTTCATGCGCCCTATACTTCAGATTCTGCTTTAGCTAAAGATCAACAAATTTTTGAACAACTACCTTTTTATAAAAATTTATTATACCAACCAAGTTCACATGCTTATATGATGGCGGTGAGTTTCATGCCTGATTCAATAAACAGTGCCTCAAGGTCCTCTATCATTCATCAATTAGAAAATAGGTTGAATGCTTTTTCTAACAATACAAAACTGCCCCTACATATAAGTGGGTTACCTTATATTAGAACCATTTTAGCTGATCGTATAAAAAAAGAAATGGTATGGTTTTTAATTGGTTCCTTAGTATTATCAGCCATCACACTTTTACTTTTCTTTAGGTCAATTTCGGCGATGCTTATGAGCTTAGGGGTAGTAGCCATGGGAGTCATATGGAGTTTTGGTACGATGGTTTTGTTGGGACAAAAAATAACTTTACTTACTGCATTAATCCCTCCTTTGGTAGTGGTGATTGGTATTCCAAATTGTATTTATTTTTTAAATAAGTACCATACTTCTTATAGCGAAACACAGGATCGTGAAAAAGCCTTAATTCAAATGGTGGGAAGAATGGGAATTGTTACTTTGTTTTGTAACATCACTGCTGCTATTGGTTTTTTTGTGTTTGCTTTTACAAAAAGTCCATTGTTAAAGGAATTTGGTTGGGTATCTGGCGTAAACATCATGGCTTTGTTTTTTATAAGTTTGTTTTTTATACCTCCCGTTTTAAGTTATTTACCTGCCCCCAAACCTAAACATGTCAAATATTTAGACAATAAATATTTATCAAGCTTATTACTTCGAATTGAAAAGTGGACTTTCCATCATACAAAATGGGTTTTTGGTTGTACCATTGTTTTGGTAGTAGTCGCATTAATTGGGGTACTTCAAATTAAGAAAGAGGCTTTTATTGTTGATGATTTACCTCAAAAGGATACATTATTTCTTGATTTAAAATGGTTTGAACAAAATGGAGGCGGTGTTATGCCAATGGAAATAGTGATTGATACCAAGAAAAAAAATGGATTAATAAGAAGCATTAAACCCCTTGAAAATATTGATGCATTACAGCAATTTTTAGTCACTCAACCTGAATTAGGAAAACCACTTGGCTTATTGGAAGGAATCAAATTTGCTAAACAAGCCTTTTATGATGGAGACTCAGCTGCTTATACTGTACCATCAGGAACAGAAATGGCATTTATAGCACCCTATTTAGCGATTGAAAAAAATAAAACAAACAATACTACAAGTAGTACCTCTAAAAATCAAGGACCAGCACAATTATTGAATAAATTTATAGATAGTTCTAAACAAATAACGAGAGTAAGTGTAAACATGAAAGATATTGGTAGCGCAAAGTTGCCGGCTTTTATACAAAAAATAGACAGTGCTACACAAAGCATATTTGATACTAGTAAGTATCATGTTGAGATTACAGGAAGTAGTGTCACTTTTTTAGAAGGCAGTAATTTTATTATCAAAGGGTTAGGGGAGTCAATTTTTTGGGCATTCTTATTAATTGCCATTTGCATGCTATTCTTATTTCGTTCTTTCCCAATATTAATTTGTTCTTTAATTCCAAATCTTGTGCCCTTACTCATTACTGCAGGTATTATGGGTTGGATGGGTATTTCTTTAAAACCATCTACCGTATTGGTTTTTAGCGTTGCCTTGGGTATTGCGATAGACGTAACGATACGCTTTTTAATTAATTATAAACAGGAATTAGTGCACTTTGATTATAAAGTACATGCTACCTTAATTCAAACTATCCAACATACTGGAATCAGTATCATTTATACAAGTTTAGTTTTAGTAGCTGGATTTGTGATATTCTGTTTGAGTGATTTTGGTGGAACACAAGCACTAGGGTGGCTCACTTCACTTACCTTGGTGGTTAGTACGCTCACCAATTTGATTTTATTGCCTGCTTTAATTAAATCTTTTATTAAAGAAAAGTAACTGAGTCCTACTTGCACTTACATTTTTTGTAGGTGTTTACGATTCCAATGATTACTTATTATTTCAACAATGATGCTAAGGTATTTTGTAAAGCATCTCCTCTTAAATCGGTAGCAATAATTTTTCCATCAGGATCCAATAATACATTAAAAGGAATACCATCAATTTGATAAGTATTCACTACTACACTTTCCCATTTTTTTAAATCGCTCAATTGTAACCAGCTTAATTTATCTGCTTTAATAGCCTCTACCCAATTGGATTTATTATCATCCAAGGAAACACCTAATACTGTGAAATTTTTATTTTTATATTTTTCATAAGCATTCACAACATTGGGATTTTCGGCTCTGCAAGGACCACACCAACTAGCCCAAAAATCTACCAAAACATATTTTCCTTTTAAACTACTTAAGGTTTGTATTTTTCCTGTGACATCTTGCAACGCAATTTCTGGAGCTATTTGGCCCACTGCTAATGCTGCATTTGGTGTATTAGCTTGAACTTGTCTGTTTAAGATATTGGCAAATAAAACTAGAGGTTCTGCTTTTGTCTTTTCGGCTACCACCTTTGCTAATGCTAATACCTTAGCAGCTTCCATAGACCTTAATCCTAAACCTAATGCATAATAAATGACTGCAGGATGAGTACTGGTATTTACTTGATTTTCTACAAAATCATTTAAATCTTTGAGTTTTGTTCCTTTTTGTTTTTGTAACCAAAAAATAGTACTGTCTTTACCATTTTGTTTTTGCAAAGCATCCAAATTATATAAAGTTGCAAATAAGGAAGAATCTTTATGACGATATTCCTTTAATAATTGGAAGATTTCGGTAGTGCTTTCTGATCCTTTAGTTTGATAGCTTAAATAATTGTCTGCGTCTGCATTGATTTGAATTTGGTCTGCGTCATTAATAAAAATAATTTCTAAATTTTTTTGATTGGATAATTTATAAATACCTTGTTGTTTTGCAATAAATTCAAACTTATATTTTCCGTCTTTACCAATAGTCGTTGAATCAAGTGTGATGATAGGTTTTCCTCCATAGGGTACTTCCTGTAATAATAATTTTTGATTTTCTAAATGTTGCATTACTCCAGTAACAATATAATTACTACCATTTGGATTGTTTTTGCAGCTAGTTAATCCTACAAGCATACCTAACACTAAAAAGCTAAAATATTTAGATATTGAATACATATTGTCTTTTTTTATTTGTTTCTGAGGTTGTGATAGAGGTCATTGCAACTTCATTCTTATTGAAAATTTACTTTTGTATATTTCTTAAAATTAAGATTATTACTTTAATTTATCAGTTAATAATTCACTCGTTATTTTTGGGTCGGCTTTACCTTTGCTTATTTTTTTAACTTCACCCATAAACAATCCTAATAGTGCTTTTTTCCCTTTTTTATATTCAGCTACCTTTTCAGGCATATGAGCTAATACAGCATCTATCCATGCACTTATTTCATCCTTGGAATTGTTTTGAATTAAATTATGAACTTTAGCATATTGTATAGGTGATTGTGGACTTGCCATAATACCTGGTAAAACTTTATTGCTAGCTACTGAAAAACTTAATTGATTAGAATCAACAAGATCCAACAATTCACTTAAATAGGGAAGCAATGGGATAAGCTGCGTATAAGATATGGATTGTTCTTTGATGATTTCTCTTAATGGACCTAGTATCCAATTTGCCGCTGCTTTGTAATGGGTTGTATGTTGTATCCATTGAGCATAAAAGTCAGACTCAGTTTTATCTTCGGTAAGTTGGGTCGCGTCATATTCTGAAATACCTAAAGTGTCTTTCCATTCCTTTTTTAATTGCTGTGGCAGAGCAGGAAGGGAATTGCGCATTTTTTCAATAAAATCATTGCTTAGTTTCAAGGGTGCTAAATCAGGATCAGGGAAATATCTATAATCATTAGCATCTTCTTTGTCTCTAATGGAAAATGTAGTATCAAGATGAGCATCAAAGCTTCTGGTTTGTTGAAGTATTTTTTCACCTCTTTCCGTGATCTCAATCAATCTCTCTGTTTCAACTTCAATTGCTTTTTTAATGTTACGAATTGAATTTAAATTTTTTACTTCTACTCGAGTTCCTAATTTTGTATCTCCCTTTAATCTAATTGATATATTAGCATCACATCTTAAGCTGCCCTCCTCCATATTTCCATCACAAACGCCAATCCATCTAACTAGCTTTCTAATTTCGGTTACAAATTGGAATGCTTCTTCGGCAGAATGAATACAAGGCTCAGTCACTAATTCAATGAGTGGTGTTCCTGCGCGATTCAAATCAATAAAGGTATCGGTAGGGGATAAGTCATGAATACTTTTGCCCGCGTCTTCTTCTAGATGTATTCTGTTGAGTTGTACTTTTTTTTCTCCTTCGCTGGTATAAATGGTAATGGATCCTCCCACACAAATGGGGGTAGTATGTTGTGAAATTTGATAGCCTTTGGGTAAGTCGGGATAGAAGTAATTTTTTCTAGCAAAATAATTTTCATTTTCGATTCGACAACCACATGCCAGTCCCATTTTGACAGCATATTCAACCGCTTTTGAGTTGGTTTTTGGAAGGGTACCTGGATGACCTAGTGTAATGGGACTAATTTG
>JAFMJX010000013.1 GCA_017853235.1 Chitinophagaceae bacterium
TGATAAGTTAACAGGTACTCCTATCACTTATGATAAAACATTTCCAACTACTACTAACGTTTACCTTTCAATGCCTTCAGGTCCTCAAACTTTTAAATTTAGTTTAGCTGCAGTAAGCCAAAAGGATTCAGCTGAATTATTTTTAAAATCATTTCAAACAGATCCAGGTAAGTATTACAGCTTTATTGTAACAGATTCTGTTAAAGCATCAAGCGCTAGTAAAGCCATCTTTTTACAAGATGACATATTACCATTAGATGTATCTCAAATTGGTTTAAGATTTGTACATGCTATTTGGAATGATACCGCTGCAAGTACTGTCGACATTTTTTCAGCAAGAAATAACAGAGTAATATTTTCTGCAAAAGGCGCTGGATCTGCATCTACATTTACAGCATTTAATTACTTTACTACTTCTGATACTTTAATTGTAAGAAGAGCTGGTACTACAAACGAATTGGCTCGTTTAAATACATTTGTGCCTACTCCAGGTCGTAACTATACGGTTGTTTATAAAGGAAATGGTACTGTAACTTCATCTACAGGAAAGCCTCGTTCATTAATGGTCTACGGACATTAATCAGTAAGGTTTACTTATAAAAAATAACCTCGTCCATTCGACGAGGTTATTTTTTTGTCCTATTTTTAAGTATAATATGATATCTATGAAAAAAGTAAGAATAGCATGCTTTTTGTTTTTGCTGATTACTGGCTTATATACTAAAGCGCAAACTTCTTCATTGCATTGGAATGAAGTAACGGATCAATTTGGACCCTTACCTCAAAGTATTAAAGTGTTTGCCTCAGATAAAATATTTAAGGATAGTAATTTTGTAGGTTATTATGTGTCAATCAATACAAAAGATAAAAAATTAGACATGGGTGCAGATACTACTTTGTATCGCCGCTTTACGCCTCAACAATTTTATACCCGAATTGGTCAACCTTATGTGGTGGTGAATAGTTCTTTTTTTGAATTCGTACATAATACCAATGTCAATATTGTTGTGAAAGAAGGCGTACCAGTATCTTATAATATTCACAGTATTCCTGCTAAAGGCAAAGACACACTTACTTATACGCATGTATTAGGATCCGCATTGGGTATGGATAAAAAGGGTAAAATGGATGTTGTTTACACTTACACCGATTCCAATAGTAAGGAAATATTATATCAGCAAACTGTGATGAAACCTTTTAGAGACTCTAACATAAAATTATCAGTAAACGATGCTAGATTAAATGGATTAACTCCTTGGAAAGTAAAGTGGGCCAACGGAGGCGGTCCTGTATTAATGAGTGAAGGTCAAATTCATATCACCAATGATGACGAACGCAAATTTGCAGGAAAAGCAATATTGGATTACCATCCACGCACAGCAATGGGTTATAAAAAAGACGGCACTTTAATTATCATGGCTATACAAGGAAGAATGAAAGGGATTGCTGCAGGAATTACACTTACCGAGTTGGCTAATTTATTTCAAGAGCTAGGTTGTTATGAAGCCATCAATTTGGACGGCGGTGGAAGCTCTTGTTTATTAGTCAATGGCAAAGAAACCATCAAGCCTTCAGATGCAACTGGCCAAAGGCCTGTCCCTGCTGTATTTTACGTTAAGACAACTTTTTAATACGCATATTTTTAAAACGGACCACATCGCCGTGTCCTAAAAATCCTATATGTCCAGTGGTTCTGGATAATCCTGGATGTTCTTTGTGGTCCATTGTTCCATTTTTTATGGCTTCTTTTATGTCACCTTCATTAATCACTGTTCCATTAAGGGTCACTTTAATTTTAGTCCCAGATAATATAATTTCTTCTTGATTCCATTCTCCGACTGGTTTTAAATATCCTCGTTTTGCAGGCATGATACCATAAACGGAACCATGATATTGATACTGTTGTAAATTTTTATACATGTCGGCTTCATTATCTAATACTTGTATTTCCATACCTACATACGCAGCATCGCCTTCTAATGGTGCATGTAATCCAATACCGTTATTTCCTCCTGGCGTAAGTTGAAATTCAAATCTATAAATGAAATTGTCGTATTCTTCTTTCGTATATAAGTTACCACCCCCTTTTGCCTGAGGATTCACCTCAATCGCACCATCTTTTAAAATATATCCTGCTAGGTTTCCTTGCCATTGATCCATATTGGTTCCATCAAATAAAGAAACAAATCCTTCTTTTTGTTCCGCCTCACTTAATAATACTGGAGCCTCACTTGGAAGCTCTCTCACATAAATATTTCGGTAAGCCACATACGTGCCATGAGCTTGTAATTCAATTTGTTCTTTTGAAAAAATTGGAATTTTTCGATCCCAATAGTTTTCAAGTATCACATTGTCGGTTACTAAAATCCCATTTAAATAAACAGTTACTTTTTCTCCTTTCATAATAATATGAAAAGTGTTCCACTCTCCAATTTTATTATCAGCGACCAATAATGGCTTACTTTGATATTTTGTGTTGTTATACAATCCTCCAGAACCCACTTCAGCTCCTACTTCTCGACGACTAGTATCCCAAATTTGCACTTGAGGAGAACCTCTTAAATAAATACCAGCATCTCCCTTTTCTGTGATTTTCCAATCCACATACATTTCAATGTCGCCATATTTTTTTTCTGTGGCTAAATTGTCACCATGACCTGTAAAGATCAGCAATCCATCTTTTACAATCCAATCCTTTTTAATGCTTTCGTTGGCTTTTTGTTGAGCTGCTTGTAAGGCACTATCGCTCATCTTAGAACGTGCAATAGGATTACTTACCAAGCCTTTCCACCCGGTTAAATCTTTGCCATTAAATAAATTGACAAATCCATAGTCATAAGGCATTTTTAATAAATGTGATTTTAATTTGCTCACAAGAATAGCACTGTCTTCGCCATGAATCAAAGGCATTGCTTTTTCAAGTAAAGCTCTTATCATTGGCCCTTTGATATTTTCATTGTTCAAAGCCAATCTAGTAACCATTAATGCAGCATCTTTTTGAACAGATTCATCTTGTAAGAAATTTCCAATAAACATAAAAGCACCTAATGAAGGAATGTGGGATGCATTATTCAAGATTCTTTTTTTCTCAATTACATTTCCATTATTACCAATAACTGTTTGCATTTGATCTTGTAATGCCAATAATTTCATGGCATTATTCATTGGCTTTGGAGCAGCTTCTAAATTTTCTTTTTTTGGACTTAGTTGACTCAATAATTCATGCACCGTTTCCTCTGGGGATAATAAATTAATTTGTGATTTTAAAAAAGTAGCTGCGTAAGGCGTATTTTTCTTCTTAGATTGCTTATAAATCATTGCATACCATTTTGTATACAATTCCTTATTCAAGGAAGCTTTATGTGTATAGGCAGCTATTGCATAAGTGGCTTTTAATTTTAAAGAATCATTTTGTAAAAGCACAAATACTTTTTTCCAATCTGATTTTTTCCAATTTTCCATATTTTGTAAAGTGCCTTGTATATCACTCACATGTTGATAAGGAAAGAGGTCTAATGCTTGTTCAATATTTGGTTTTTGTGCATCAGCTTGTAAGCCAATCATTACTGCGAACACGAATAGGTATAAATATTTTTTCATAATCATCTTTTTAAATTGTCCAAGGACCTCTCATAGGTGGGTTGATTAAAAAATTGGCTTCGTTATCGTTTATAAATTCTTGAGTTTCTGGATTAAAATGTAAGGTGCGACCTAGTTGTAGTGCAATCTTACCCATATTGATAATGGTGCATGATCTAAAGCCGTTGGATTCATTTAATGCAAAAGGGGTTCTGTATTTTACTGAGTCTAAAAAATTTGTGACCTGAGGAACAGGGTCTGGCATCATGGCTAATTTTTCTTTTAAATTTGGGATGTCTGATTTAAATCCATTGAATAATTTTCCATTAGGACCTTCAATATAGGCAGCAGTTGGATCTTTAGCTTCTCCATCTAAAATAATTTGACATCCATCCGCATACGTGTAAGTAATTTTTCGGAAAGTACCACAAGCATCTGGATGTTGTTGTTCTGCATCAACTTCTACTTTAATAGGACTTGTTTCATCCTTGCCTAAGAAATATTGTATAGGATCTAAATAATGTTGTCCCATATCACCTAAGCCTCCTCCATCATAATCCCAATAGCCTCTAAAAGTTTGATGCACCCTGTGTGCATGGTATGGCTTGTATGGCGCAGGTCCTAGCCATCTATCATAATCTAATTCAGCAGGAACTGGTTGTTCTTCTAATTTTGTTTTTCCTACCCAATAAAATTTCCAATCAAAACCGGTGGTTTTACTCACCGTTACTTTTAATGGCCAACCTAATAATCCGGATTCAACTAATTTTTTAATAGGTCTTACAGTTGTATTCATCCCGTAAAAATTATCTTCAAAACGAAACCAAGTATTTAAACGAAACATTCTTTTATATTCTTTGACTGCTTCCACTACTTTTTTTCCTTCTCCAATAGTTCTTGTCATAGGCTTCTCACACCAAATATCTTTGCCCGCTTTTGCTGCATCTACTGCTATAATACCATGCCAATGCGGAGGTGTAGCAATATGTACAATATCCACTTCGGGTAGTGCAATCAATTCTCGATGATCATGAAATGTTTTTACGCCACCCCCTACTATTTTTGCAGCACTTGCCAAATGGGTTGAATCTACATCACATAAAGCTACTACTCTTGTTCCGGCATAAGGGATATGACCACGTCCCATACCACCCAAACCTATAATGCCTTTGGTAAGCTGATCACTTGGTGCAATAAAACCCTTGCCTAATACGTGTCTTGGAATAATTGAAAAACCAACTGCTAACTTAGCGGTATTTTGTAAAAAGGTTCTTCTTGAAGTAGCTTTCAATTTCATTTTATAAATTCCTTTATCATTGAAAAATAGTTGGCTTTTGCCTGGCTTATGCCTTTCTAAATTTATCATTTTTTTAGTTAAACTTGAACGTAAAATGCGAGAGTATAAAAATTATTTTTTATATTCAATTTCATTTTACGATTGACCAAACCAAAAACGAACGATTTATGTCAAAAAACATTCAAACCAACAAACTGTTTGTAGCCAGCTGTATGGCTTTATTGGTGACTTCCCTTTCTTTTGGTATCAGAGCAGGGGTACTTAGTCAACAAGGTGTTGATTTTAACTTATCACCCGCTCAATTGGGTACTATTGCAGCTACTGCTTTTTGGGGCTTTCCGCTAGCCATGTTAGTAGGAGGTACCATTGTTGATATCATTGGAATGAAACGCCTTTTGGTATTAGCCTTTATCTTTCACTTAGCAGGCATTGTATTAACTATTTATGCCACAGGTTATTGGAGCTTATTTTTATCTACTTTATTAGTGGGTATTGCCAATGGAACCGTAGAAGCTTCATGTAATCCATTGGTGACTGCATTATATCCCAATGATAAAACGACAAAACTGAATCATTTTCATTTATGGTTCCCAGGTGGTATTGTGATTGGTACTTTAATTGTTTTCTTATTTAATAAAATTGGATTAAGCACACAAATACAAGTGGGTATGATGTTAATACCAACTATTTTATATGGTTACTCCTTTAGCAAATTGGATTTTCCCGAAACCGAACGTGTATCAAGTGGTGTGAGTTCTTCGGAAATGTATAAGTCCTTATTAAATCCTTTATTTATTTTCATGATCATTTGTATGTTTGGTACAGCGATTACAGAACTATTTACAGGGCAATGGATTGACGTTTTATTAAAAAATGTGAGTGATAATGCCATCTTATTATTAACTATCGAAACAGGTATTATGGTGATTGGGCGCGGTTTTGCGGGCCCTGTTGTCCATAAATTTTCACCTCAAGGGGTGTTATTAATTTCTGCTATTTTATCTGCATTAGGTTTATATATTTTAGGACATACTGCAGGAAATATGTTGTTTGTAGGAGCCATTATTTTTGGATTAGGGGTATGTTATTTTTGGCCTACTATGTTGGGTTTTGTATCTGAAAACTTACCTAAAACAGGAGCTGTGGGTATTAACCTAATGGGTGGTGCTGGCATGTTTGCTGTTTCTGTGTATATGATTTTTATGAGTGATTTTTATGACAAGTTGGTCAATGCAAAAATTCCTGCCAATACTGCTGCTGATCAATTAGCTGTTGTAACTAATGAAGCTAAAAAATTGGCTGGACCTGAAGTGATTAATGCAACTTTACTGATACCTGTAGTATTGGTTGTAGCATTCGCAGGGTTAAATATGTATATGAAAAATAAAAAAGCTGCAGCTTAATAATTTAGTATAAGCGAAATATATTGCTTCACTAAGGCGCGCCACCGGCGCGCCTTAGTTTTTTATAAAAGCCAAAATTGCTTCTGCAGTTTTCACGGGTGCTTCTTCCATAGGAATATGACCCACGTTGGGCAAAATGAATAAGCGACTATTGGGAATATCTTTTTTAAATAAATAAGCATTGTCCACGGCAATGACTTGATCCTGTTCGCCCCAAATAATTAAAGTAGGGGCTGTAATGGTTTTAACCACCTCCACATTCACTTTATAAGGATGTGTAAATAGTGATAACATGGCTTTACGATTGCCTTCTCTAAGGGTCATTTCATGATATCTATTGACGACTTCTTCGGTAATTAAACTTTGATCATAAAAAATAGTAGCTAAACTTTTTCGAATCAATGATTTTGGTGTGATGTATAAAAGCAATTGATTGACTATGGGTATTTTTGCTAATCTAAAACCCAAACTCCCTTTTTCATTTTTGGGAGGGTAACCTCCAGCATCTACAAGGATTAATTGACTTACTTTTTTAGGATGTGCCACGGCGTATTGCCAAGCAATACTACCTCCTAAGGAGTTGCCTGCTAAAATACATTTATGAATATTTAATGCTGTTAAAAACGAATCTATGAAATTGGGATAATAAGGGGCTACATAATTATTTTCGGGACTAGGACCTGTTAGACCAAAAGCAGGCAGATCCATGCTGATAATTCTTTTGTGCGGGTTTTGTTTTAATATCAAAGCCACCAAACTATCCCAGGTATGTAAGGAGGAGGAAGTGCCATGTATGAATACCAAAGGAGTCCGATCATTACTATCTCCTTGAGAACGATAATGTACTTGCATGCCCATTAATGGCATATATTTTGAAGCAGCGTTTCCATATTTTAATTGCATAGTAGCAATAGGAATATCTCTTTGAGCAAATACCGAAAAAACGATGATTAATAAACCTATTACTACGGTGAAGGTGTAACCTGTCTTTTTTGCTATTTTATTCCAACCTGAGGCGGGAGGTGTTGTCAAATTCATAGACTTTTTATTAAAATTTAAGGTATGAAATAAATTACAAAGTTGAAGAGGAGCAGCAAATTCGTCCCTCAAAATTATAAATATATTTTTAACGGTTACCTTATTTCATAAGACTGTAGTATATTCATTCACTGAAAAATAAGTGTATGAAAAAATATATTTTTATCTCTCTAATCATTTTGACTCCATTCACATTAGTGTTGGCTCAACAAACGCAAAAACCGCCATTACATGGAAAAAACTGGATGGCGATTACAGGCAAACCTTTAGCTGCAACAGCAGGATCTATCGTGTTTCAGAAAGGTGGCAATGCAGTAGATGCAGCTTGTGCTATGTTAGCCGCTACTTGCACGATGTGGGATGTTTTAAGTTGGGGAGGGGAAACACAGGCGCTTATATACAACCCCAATACTAAAAAAGTAATTGCCATTAATGCGATGGGAGTTGCGCCAACCGGAGCTACCCCCGAATTTTTTAAAAATAAAGGATTAAACTATCCTCCAGAATATGGTCCTTTGGCAGCTACCACTCCGGGAACACCCGGCGGCATTTGTTATATGCTTGCGACTTATGGTAAACTCAGTTTAAAAGAAGTATTACAACCGGCAATGGATTTAGCAGCTGGTTATCCTATTGAGGCACAAACTGCAAATAGTATTGAACGAGCAAAACAAAGAATTAAAGAATGGCCTTACAGCAAAAAAGTTTTTTTACCACATGTTGGACAAAAAAGAGAAGCACCTGAAGCCGGTGAAATTTTTGTACAAAAAGATTTATTAAACACATTAACCAAAATGGTGGAAGCCGAACAAGATGCTTTGAAAAAAGGAAAATCAAGAGCAGAAGCTATTTGGGCTGCTTATGATCGTTTTTACAAAGGAGATATTGCGGATGAATTTGTACGCGGTGCGCAAGAGCAAGGGGGATTGATCACCAAACAGGATTTAGCCAATTGGAAACCTGTAGAAGAAGAAACAACGCATGTTAATTATAAAGGGATTGATGTTTATAAATTACAACCATGGACACAAGGTCCTGCCATGTTGCAAGCTTTAAATATTTTGGAAAACTTTGATTTAAAATCCATGGGTTATAATTCTACAAGATACATGCATACGGTGTATCAAGCAATGAATTTAAGTTTTGCCGATCGTGATTTTTATTATGGTGATCCTCGTTTTGCAATCAATCAACCTATTAAAGGATTATTAAGTAAGGAATATGCAAAACAAAGAGCGAGTCAAATAAATTTTGTTGCTAATAATCCAAATGCGGGTCCTGGTGATCCATATCCTTTTGAAGGCAAACAAAATCCATTCACCGCATTATTAAAAACAAAAGGGATTTCCTTTGCAAATGATACTGTGAAATCCAAAGGAAGTGCCATACCTGCTCATGATGCGCGTATTACTCAGAATGCGTTACCTCCTACATTAGATCCTGAATATATGGATAGAATGTGGCGTGGTACTACATCGGTAGAAGCTGCTGATAAAGAAGGTTGGGTAGTTTCAATAACTCCTAGTGGCGGATGGGTACCTGCATGTATTGCGGGTAATACTGGAGTGGGGATGAGTCAACGTATGCAAAGCTTTGTTTTAGATTCTGCACAAAATCCTTTTAATGTGGTAGCACCAGGTAAGAGACCAAGAGTGACATTAACCCCAAGCTTAGCCATGAAAGACGGAAAACCATTTTTAGCATTTGCTGTGCAAGGGGGGGATACCCAAGATCAAAATTTATTACAATTTTTCTTAAATATAGTAGAGTTTGGAATGACTGTGCAAGAAGCTACCGAAGCAGCTAATATTAATTCTAATCAGTTGTGGTTGTCTTTAGGAGGAACCAAATTGGAGGACCGTAAACCTAAGCCAGGAAGTATGATTGTGAACAGTAATGTTTCTGAATGGGTTCGTAAGGAATTAAGGTCTATGGGTTATTCATTAACTTTTGAAGACAGATCGAGTGGACCTATCAATGCCATTTTATTTGACTGGAAACATGGTAGCCTTTGGGGCGGTAGTTCCAATCATGGTGAAGATTATGGAATTGCTTGGTAGTAATCTTTAATGGTCAATTTTAATTGGTCCTTTTAAGTATTTTAATACTACTTGCTCATGAAATATTTATTGATACTAACACAAGTCATTTTTTCTTTGACACTAAATGCTCAGGACTGGTTAGTAAAACCTTTAAGTCAAAAGGCTAAAATTACGATACAAGGGGAAAAAATTGAATTGAATAATGGTTTAGTAAAAAGGGTTTTCACAATCACTCCCAATGTTGCTTGCATAGATTATACCAATTTATCAAATGGCCAACAATTACTCAGAAGCATTGAACCCGAAGCTAAATTGGTCTTAAACAATATCACCTATAAAGTAGGTGGTTTAAAAGGCCAAAAGGAAAAAGCTTATTTATTAAATGATTGGATCGCTCATTTTAGCAAGGATGATTCTGCTTTTTTGATGACACATTATGAGGTAGGACCTATTACACCCTTTATACAATGGAAGTGGAACAGCTGGGCGATGAATACCCAACAACCTACTGGTCAAAAAATCACTTTTGATTATAGTTCTACTTTACCTGCCGTCAAAGATATTAAAGTACATGTGGTATATGAGTTATATGATGGGCTTCCTTTAATCACTAAATCCTTGTGGATTCAAAACAATGGGTCCAAAGAGATGAAAGTGAATAGGATTGTCAATGAAGTATTGGGATTGGTAGAAGAAGAAAGTGCTGTGGTGGGAAAACCAGAAGAAATGAAAAAACAACATGGAATTTATGTAGAAACGAATTATGCATTTAACAATGCCATGCGTTATGATATTAGTGATCAAACGACACATTGGAAAACTGATCCTGCCTATACATCTCAAGTAAACTATAATTATGAAACTCCCGTATTATTAGAGGTATATCCCGAAAGTGCACCTGGAATTGAATTACAGCCAAGCGAAATCGTTCGCTCAGTTCGTACGCAGGAATTATTGATGGATAGCTATGATCGTCAACGAAGAGGATTGATGCTTCGTAGAATGTATCGTACCATTGCGCCGTGGACGACACAAAACCCCATCTTTATGCACTTAGTGAGTAAAAATGATGCGGAAGTAATGAATGCAATCGATCAATGTGTTGCCACTGGATATGAAGCTGTGATATTAAGTTTTGGAAGTCACTTAAACATGGAAGATAGTTCGGCTAATAATTTAAAGAGATGGAAAAAATTAGCCGATTATGCACATCAACATCATATATTATTAGGAGGCTATAGTTTATTTAGTAGCCGACGTATTAGCGATGAAGATGATGTCGTAGATATTAAAACCGGAAAACCTGGGGGTGCTTTTTTTGGAAACGCACCTTGTTTTGGAAGTAAATGGGGCTTAGCATATCGAGATAAAATAAAATTATTTTTTACTCAAACCGGATTTGATATATGGGAAAATGATGGCCCTTATCCAGGAGATAAATGCGCTTCTATTTTACACCCTGGACATAAAGGATATGATGATTCTCAATGGAGACAAATGGAAATTCAAAAAGGATTATATCATTGGTTAAATGAAAAGGGAGTATATATTAATGCACCAGATTGGTATTTTTTAGATGGCACACATAAAATTGCTGTAGGTTATAGAGAAGTCAATTTTTCATTATCACGTGCACAACAAAAAATTTTAAACCGACAAAATATACATGATGGTACCATCGAAAAAACGCCTTCTATGGGATGGGGTTTTGTGCCATTAACAAAATATCAAGGAGGTGACGAAGATGCCGTGTTAGAACCTCTAAGCGAACATTTAAAGGATTACGAACAACTCATGATGCAATATTATGGAGCTGGAGTGCAGGCATGCTATAGGGGTCCTCGATTATATGACACGGAAACAACTAAAAATTTGGTTTCGAAAACCATTTCTTGGTATAAAAAATATCGATCCATATTAAATTCAGATATTATTCAACTACGTCGTGCCGATGGAAGAGACTGGGATGGATGGCTACATGTAAATCCTGCTCTACCCCAAAAAGGATTTATGATGTTATTTAATCCTACTAAGGAAGTGATGACTCGCACCATTTCACTGCCTCTTTATTATACCGGTTTAACACAACAAGCGATTCTTACAGATCAACAAGGAAAAAAAGTCTCTTTAAAATTAAATCGTGACTATCAAACCTCATTTACATTTACCATACCGCCCGATACCTTTGCTTGGTATGTAATTGAGTGATCAATTTTAGTTTAAAAATAATTCGTCTACAAAAATCCAGGCGTACGTTCTTTTGCCTGGATGCCATTCAGGCAATTTTTTTAAATTTAATAAAGTAAACCGATAAAATTTAAAAGCATTATTGGTGGTAATAGGGCAGCTGAAGGATTTATTTTCACGTGTCATGTCCCCTTTTTCCAAAGAAGGAAATTTCACTTCATTTATTTTAGAAAATTGCTTTCCATCATTACTGCCTTCTACTTTAATAGATAAAATGGGAAATATGTAAGCAGCATTGTCTATGAAGGCATTAAAATGAGCTTCATTTAATTTTTTGTTTTGTTTAAAACCAATGACATAAATCATAGTAGTATCTCGATAAGCTATCCATTTTCCATTGGAAAAATTTTGCTCTCCTAATTCATAATCAATAAGTGTTTTAGCACCACTGCCTGGATATTTTTTATCTGGCAGCGTAATAAAATATATAGTATCTGGATGAATTTCGGATTTATAAAAAGTTTTTTGAACTACGTCGCTGCTTATCCATCCTGGCTTAAATGCTTTTACTTTTAAAGTCGTATTACTATTAAAGCGTAATGGTTTTGTAAACAGCGGGCTTCGGATACTATCTGGATCGCTTCCATCAGTGGTATATCTAATGTTAGTGCCTTTTAAAAAATGCTTTACAGCCACATCTAAATGTGTAGCTATGATAGAGGAATCTTGTTGAATTATTGGATTCGTTATTTTAATAAGTTCATTTTCAAGATTATCTCCAATTGTAAATTGTATTTTAGGAAATTGTTGGATGAAACGATTGGATTGCTCACGAGTTAAGTTAGAGGACCATAATTGTACTTTTTCAAAGGAAGCATTTTGTAAAAACTTTTGTAGTGCAATTTCATCATAAGGCAATCCGCAAATAGAAATAGTTTTTAACTCTTTCAAATTTTGCAAAGGACCAAGTTGATTTATTTTTAAGGAAGTGTAATTTAGATTTAATTTTTTTAAATGAGAAAGTGTTGCAATAAACAAAATGTCCTCGTCCTTGAGAGGCATGTTTTGCATGCTTAAACTGGTTATTTGATCTTTAATATTTTTTAATTTTATTAAATTATCATGCGTATAAAATTTGCTTTGATAAAAACTTACCTCAATATCACGCCCACCTTGATAACTGTAATTAGCAGTACAGTAATTAGAATTATATTCATTTAAATTGGGCAAGTCATCGAAACTCCTTTCCATTCCATTACCTCTTTTGCTATTGTTCATTGGATTCCCAATTTGGGGTTGATACTGATTGGCTAACATGAACAAACTATCATTTTTTGCTATCGCATTCATTTTTAATTGCAAATTACCACCTGCCTGTATCCAAGCACTTAAAATCATCAATTCTTCTTTCGTCAATGGTGTTTTTCCTTCTGGTGGCATATGTTTTTCGTCTGTTATGGGTAGGTGTATTCTCTCAAACAACAAAGCCGCTTTTCCATTTTGTGCTATTAAAATATTGCCATCTTTACCACCTTTCAAAATATTCTCCGGTGTGTTTAATAATAAATTTCCTTTTATTTTTTCGGGCCCATGACAGCTTACACATTTTTGCTGTAGGATAGGTCCAATCGCTCTTTCATAGATAGTGGCATTACTATCTATTTTAATATTTTGAATTGAAGCTGTTTCAGTCACTTTATTTTCAGGCCAAGACAAAACACGAACTCCATGTGTTAATTGAGCGCCTTTGTGTGTAAAAAAGAAAATAACTATGAGATATCCAATGGCGAAAGACATTCTAAATCGATAGTGGTTTTGAAATGAGGCATTACTTTCAATCAAGTACATTAATAACCAACTCAAATAAGCAATACTTATACCGCCCCATTGATGCCAAAAAATGATTTGCGTATCATAGGTATCTTGCTTAGATAAAAAAACACCTAAAATAGCGACGATAGTTGCTGAAGCAGCATTTACGATACTTCCAATTTGTAAAATTGTTATATGTTTCTTTATATGATTCGTAAAAAATAAATAACCCCCAATCATGCATCCTAATACAATAGGGAAATGCAAAACCATGGGGTGCATTTTTCCTAACCATTGAAAATAAAGGTTGAAATTAATTTTTTCCTGGTACCATGCAATAACGACTAAAAATGGATTGAGCATCCACAATACGTTTTTACAATATGAAACCCATTTTTTAGTTGCCATCATTGTTACTTGTTCCTATTAACTGATTAAATCGTTGATCACATTTCCTGCGACATCTGTTAATCGATAACGTCTGCCTAAATGTTTGTAAGTAAATTCTTCATGATTTACTCCCATCAAATGCATGACGGTTGCATGAAAGTCATGAACATGCACAGGTAAGGAATTAATATTATATCCAAAGTCATCTGTTTCTCCGTGCACCCCTGGCTTTACACCTCCACCTGCCATCCAAATGGTAAAACATCTTGGATGATGATCTCTTCCATAATTATCTTTGGTCAGGGCACCTTGACAATAGTTGGTTCTTCCAAATTCCCCACCCCAAATCACTAAGGTTTCATCTAATAACCCTCTTTGTTTTAAATCTTTTACTAATGCTGCCGATGCTCTATCAACATCTTTACATTGTCCCATTAACTCGTTAGGTAAATTGCCGTGACTATCCCATCCTTGATGGTATAGTTGCACAAATCGAACTCCGTTTTCGGATAATTTACGAGCCAATAAACAATTGGCTGCATAAGTACCTGGCACCAAACATTCTGGCCCATACATTTTTACAATGCTTTCTGGTTCATTTTGTAAAGAAGTAATTTCTGGCACTTCCATTTGCATCCTGTAGGACAATTCATATTGTTGAATTTTTGCAACAATTTCAGGATCTCCAATATTTTTATAAGAAGCTTCATTTAAAGCAGCTAACTCATCTAATATAGCACGTTTGTCCGCGCGTTCCATAAAGTCCGGATCAGATAAATATTTTACAGGTTCTTCACCACTACTAAATTGAACACCTTGATGTATGGAATCTAAAAAACCATTATTCCATAATTTGGAATATACTCCTTGACCATTGCCTTTTCCTTTACTTAACAATACACAAAAAGCAGGTAGATTTTTGTTTTCACTTCCTAAGCCATAACTTATCCATGAACCCATACTTGGTCTGTTTCCAACTTGAGCACCTGTTTGAAAAAATGTCAAAGCTGGATCATGATTAATTGCTTCTGTGTACATTGTTTTAACAATACATAAATCATCTGCAATGCTCGCAATATGCGGTATGGTTTCGCTAAACCAAGCACCATGGCTTCCGTGTTGAGAAAAATTAAAACGAGTGCCTGCTAAAGGAAATTTAGTTTGATTGGCTGTCATCCCTGTTAATCTTTGTCCATTTCGAATGCTGGCCGGTAAATCTTGCCCATGCATTTGTTGTAGCATAGGTTTATAATCAAATAAATCTAATTGAGAAGGTGCTCCATTTTGAAATAAATAAATAATTCGTTTTGCTTTGGGTGCAAAATGAGGAAGTACCTTGGTGAAAACTTCTTCTTCATTGGCTCCATCAAACATCCCTGGTACTAAAAGTGAACCCAATGCCAACCCACCTAAGCCCATACTTAGTTTAGATAAAAACTTTCGTCTATTTTGATTTAAGCCATGTTCTAAAAATTCATTCATAGTGGTTATGATTTAGCAATGGTTTCTTCTAAATTATACATGATTAAAATAGTTTTCATTAAAGCGGCAGCTTCTAACTCATTATATTTTTTAACAGGATGATGGTATTCGCCCACTGCCAAAGCATTTTTAATTAATGAGGGTTTGTTTTTTAACACTTCAATTTGTTTTTCACAATAGTCCAGCAATTTATTTTTTTCAAATCTGCTTGGTTTACGAATCACAATTCTTTCAAATGCTTCCTCTATTTTTTCTTCTATATTTTTTGATTCAGTAGAAATGTTTTCTGCTAAAACTCTTGAGGCTTCTAAAACAGTAGGATCATTCAGCATAGTTAAAGCTTGTAAAGGGGTGTTGGTGCTGGCTCTTTTAGCTTCGCATTGATCTCTATTACTTGCATCAAAAATCATCATGCTGGGAGGAGGAGCTGTTAATTTTATAAATGTATATAATCCTCTGCGATAGATAGCGTCACCATGATCCTGTTTGTAACTTGCTAAAACACCACGCCCCGAAGTTGTACTTTCCCATACCCCTTTAGGTTGGTATGGCTTTACGCTAGGACCTCCAATAGTGGTATTTAGTAATCCACTAGAACTTAAAATAAAGTCACGAACTATTTCAGCTTTAAAACGAGTGCGAGGGGAACGAGTATAATAAACGTTATCGGGATCCATTTCTAATTGTTTTTTACTTACTTCATTGGATTGTTTATAGGTACTACTCGTTACCATTTTTTTAATTAAGTATTTGATATCCCAATGGTGTTCCATGAAATCAACGGCTAACCAATCTAATAATTCTGGATGTGTAGGCAATTCACCCTGTAAACCATAATCAGCAGATGTTTTAACAATCCCTTTTCCAAAAATTTCTTGCCAAATAAAATTTACAAACACCCTTGCTGTTAATGGATTTTTTTCACTTGTAGTCCATTTTGCTAAACCTAATCGGTTACGTTCAAATTTGGTTGAATCAAAAGGCATGATAGATTCTAAAGCGGTAGGTTTTACTAATACATCACTTGGTGCATCATAACTTCCTCTATTTAAAATATAAGTGGGTCTGGGTTTTACGGTATCACCAGGCTTCCAATCTCCCATAACAGATACTTCTAGTACACCTGTATCTTTGGTATTAATAAAAGACAAAAGTTTACTACGTTCATCCGCATTGATAAATAGCTTTGGGTTTTTTGCTAGTGTTGAAATGCTAACATCTCCTTCATATCCTTTTTCTCTACTTTCATTAAAGAAAGCGTATAATTGGTAATAATCTTTATTTGAAAACGGATCGTATTTGTGATCATGACATTGTGCACATTCAATTGTAACACCTAAAATTGCTTTTCCATAGGTGCGTGTTTTATCTATATTATAAGAGACTCTGTATTCTTCTTCAATCACACCTCCCTCCTCGGTATATTTATGGTTTCTAAAAAAAGCAGTGGCTAAAATATTTTCTTTAGTTGCATTTGGTAATAAGTCGCCAGCTATTTGTTGCGTTATAAATTGATCATAAGGCATGTTTTTATTTAAAGCATGAATTACCCAATCACGCCAAGGCCATTGGGAACGAATATTGTCATCCTGAAATCCATAGCTGTCTGCATATCGTGCCAGATCCATCCAAAGTAAACCTAGTTTTTCGCCATACGCTGGCTTTTGCAATAATTGATCAATCATTTGTTGATACCATTGATCACTATCATTCTTTCTCCATTTATTTAATTCTTCATAACTAGGAGGTAATCCAATTAAATCTGCATAAGCTCTTTTAATTAAAGCATCTTTATTTGCTTCTTTATTAGGGCTTAAGTCTTTCTCTTCCATTTTTTCTGCAATAAAATAATCTATTTCATTACTCACCCAACTGCTGTTGTCAATTTTAGGCAACGGCGCTTTTTTGGGTGCTACAAAAGCCCAGTGTTTTTCATATTTAGCGCCTTCTTGGATCCATCTTTTAAATAATGCAATTTCATCTGCCGTTAATCTAGTCAAATGACTTTCGGGCAAAGGCATCATTATTTTTGGATCGGTAGATTCAATTCTTTTAATCAATTCACTTTTTTCTGGAAAACCTGGGACAATAGCATAATGTCCTTTATTTTTTTCTAATTCAGCAAAAGCTCTGGACGGAAGATCTAATCGCAATCCTGCTTTTACTTTCTTGACATCGGGGCCATGACATGAAAAACATTTATCAGATAAAATGGGTCTAATATCACGATTGTATGACACCGCTTTAGGTGTGTTATTTTTTTGCTTTGCTAAGTAATTAATTCCATAAAGCGCACTACCTATAAAAACAATGATACCTGCAATGATGACATTTTTTTTCATAGTCAATACTTATACTCTCGTAAATTTATAAGGATATACTTTTCCCGAAGCCCATTGTGCAACGTAGATACTTCCTTCGTCATCTACGCAAACATCATGTGGATGAATGAATATTTTTTCGGCCTGTGCCATGGGCTGAAGTTGATTATTGATATAGACTGGTGCTGTTCCTCCTAAATTAGATACCACTTTATTTTCCTTATTTAAAATGGTTACAAACCCTGAATTCACGGTATCTAAATTTGGAGAACGTAATACGGCTGCGTACAAGTATTCCCCTTTAATAACAGGACGGCATACACAGGCTCCTGGCAAATGAATCACTTCTAATAATTTCCCTTCCAAACTAAAACGTTTAAATGCGTTGCGTGTTCGATCGGTGATGAGTAAAGTAGGGGCGCCATTTCTTGTATCCACACATATACCATGTGCATTGTCTAAATGCTCTTCCCCCGTACCTCTTCCTCCAAAACTATTTTTTAATTTACCATATTCGTCATAATGTAAAATGTGTTGTGCACCATATCCATCAGCAATATAAAAATCACCATTGGGTAAGACTGTAGTTTCAGTTGGCACAAATGCTTCCTTTTTTTGATAAGCCGGTAGGTCAGCTGGCGGGTCAATGGTTAATAAAATTTTTCCATCCAATGTGGTCTTATACACTTGATGTCTGTTATTATCTGTGATGAATAAAAAATCTTCTTTTCCATTTGCTTGCAATGTAAGTCCATGCGCACCAGGAAATTCAGTGCCCCATGTTTTTATTAAACGACCACTCTTGTTATAAATGATGATGTTGTTTTTAGTTTCATTGGTTAATAAAAGGATATGCCCTTTGGAATCTTGTACCATTTCATGACAATCATTCACAGGAGTTTTGTCGGGATTCAATGCACCCCATTTTGTATTTAAACGAAACTGCATTTCATTTTGTCCATAAATAGGACCCTTCGTTTCACTAAAAATATCTTTACTGATCATGAAACCAGCAGTACTTAAGACAGATTTTTTTACAAAAGTTCTTCTTTGCATAAGGCAATCATTTTTATTATGCTCTTTTAAAAGAGCAGCAATCGTTCTCTTAAAGATAAAGTATTTGCTTAAAAAATGCAGCG